>CAXNDY010000228.1:0-3307 GCA_964201095.1 Saccharofermentanales bacterium | reverse complement strand
GGACTGCGCCGCCGTCGTGCGCAAATATGCAGGCCGCTTCCCCATCATCCATGTCAAGGAATGCAACAAGACCGCGACGTCCGATGACGAGTACGAACACTTCCCGCCGCGGATCATGGCTCTCGCGAAGAGCCTCGCCGGCGACGTCCGCAAGGGGGGAGGCCCGCCGAAGTTCCCGGCGCAGGCCGCGACGCTCATGTATCACTCGCGCAACTGGAACGTGGAGCTCGGCAAGGGCCTGATCGACTGGGCGGCGCTGCGCGACGCGGCGGAAGCCCAAGATGTGGCGGCGTACGTCAACGAACGCGAGTACTACCATATCGCCGACAACCGCGCCGGAGAAGCCGTCGTGGCCGCGGACATGGACTACCGGTTCCTGCGCGACCTTCTCGGCTGATAGCCCGAGGCACCCAAGGACACGGTCAAGAAAGGGGAAAGAATGGAAAGCAGGATTGCGAAACTGCTGCAGATCGGAATCATCGTCGAGGACCTCGATGCAACAGTGAAGCACTACGAAGAGGAGTACGGCATCGGCCCCTGGCATGTGGGTCAGCTGGACACGGAGAAGTTCCCGAAGCTTACCGTCGACGGAAAGCCCACGGACCTCGTGTTCCGGATGGCCATGTGCCACTGCTTCGGACTGGAGATCGAACTGATCCAGCCCGTGTCCGACAGCGCCTACATGGAATGGCTCAAGGAGCACGGCCCGGGCATCCACCATATCGCCGTCATCACGAAGGACCCGTTCAAGGACGTGATCGCGGAGCACAAGCTCCTGACCGGCAAGGCTCCCTGGATCCACGCCAAGGACACCGGCGCGCCCGAAGGCCGCAACCTGGAATTCGCCTACCTCGACCTGCGCAAGGAGCTCGGTCTCTTCCTGGAGATCTATCCCGAACATGTCGAGAAGCACCACGAAGGCAATATCGGCGGACACGCGTACAAGGAGACGAAGGAATGAAGAAGAAGCGGATCCCCTTCCTCGACCGCGAGATCAGCCCCGTGATCATGGGCACGATGCCTCTGTTCTCGGGCGACCTCGGCGAGCACTTCAACCATCTGGACATGACGACCGAAATGGGCGTCGACATCCTCGACACCGCGATTGGATACGGTGGCGCTGAAATCTCGATCGGCAAGTGGATGACCGCGCGCAGGAACCGCAGGGACGTCGTCGTCATCACCAAGGGATGCCACCCCGGCCCGCAGGGCAAGCGCCTGACGGCCAAGGACCTCGCCGAGGATCTGAACCGCTCCCTCGAGCGTCTCGAGACCGACTATGTCGACATCTACCTGCTTCACCGCGATGACACGGACCTCCCGGTCGGACCTATCGTCGACGCCCTGAACGAACATTTCAAGGCCGGCCGCATCAAGAGCTTCGGCGGCTCCAACTGGACGCACGAGCGCATCCAGGCGGCCAACGATTATGCGAAGGCCAATGGGCTCGAGCCCTTCAGCGCCAGCAGCCCGCAGTACAGTCTCGCCGAGGAGTACGCTGCTCCGTGGGCGCCCGGCTCCATCACGATCGCCGGTCCGAGGAACGCCGACGCCCGTGCCTGGTACACCGCCAACCGCATGCCCGTGTTCGCCTACTCGAGCCTGGCGCGCGGCTTCTTCTCCGGGATGGTCACGCGTGAGCGCTACGAGGCCGAAAAGGACCACCTCATGAGCCCCGGCGTCCTGTTCTCCGGCAAGGCCACGAAGGACCAGTTGACCGGCCGCGGCGAGACCATGGACCCGATCATGGCCGGCGCCTACTGCGGTGAAGGCAACTTCCAGCGATTGGAGCGCGTGGCGCAGCTCGCGAAGGAGAAGGGCGTCACCATCGCCCAGATTGCGCTGGCCTATATCGTGAACAGCGGCATGGAGGTCCTGCCCGTCTCCGGCGTCGCGAATCGCACCGAACTCGCCTCCACGATCGCCGCGGTCGAAATCGTGCTGACCGCTAAGGAGATCGAATGGCTCGACCTGAGGTCCGCGACGCGGTAGTCGAACGCGGGAGGAACCCGGGGACGTCCCGGGCTCCTCCCGCAGCGGTCAGCCGGGGTGCGGGCGGTGCTTCGTGCGCAGGGCCGTCGGGGTGACGCCCTTCAATTCGAGAAAGGCGCGATTGAAGGTCCGGACACTTCCAAAACCGCAATCGTAGGCGATCTCGATGATGGGGTCGTCCGATGCCCGGATCTGGTGGTCGGCCTTCTCTACGCGAAGCCGGTTCAGGTAGGCCTTGAAGTTCATCCCGACGGTTCGGTTGAAGATCCGGGAGAAATGGACGTCGCTGACGCCGAGGTGGCGGGCCACGTCGTCGAGCCTGACCGGCAGCGAGTAGTTGAGCTCGAGGTATTTGATGGCCTTTCGGATCTGCTTCTTCGAGGAGGACCACTCGGCGCCGGCAGTCGAATCCTCCGTCGACTGGGGGACATAACGCAGGACCTGGACCATGAGGCCCGCGAGCTGGGCTACCACCTGCACCTTGTAGTGGGGCGCCTTCCGGTCCATCTCGGAGCGGATGCGGTCGAAGACCCTTCCGAGATCGTCGAGCAGCGTCGGGTCCGTGTCCTCCCGGAGCAGGAATGGCTGTAGGACGTGCAGATTCCCGGGAATCGGGAGGATGGATTCCAGGATCTCCGGACGGAACACCAGCACGTCGACGACGGAAGTGGAGGGCTGCGCATCGTACCAGTGGAGGTCACCGCTCGCGCAGAACGCTCCCTCGCCGGGTCCGAGTTCGCGGGTTTCACGGTTGATTCCGACTTGAAGTCTTCCCTCGACGACCCGGAGCAGTTCGATCTCGGAATGCCAGTGCGCACGGAAGCTGAAATCGGCGAAGCGCACGATCTCGACGGGAAAGTCCGAACCGTATTCCCGGTCCTCGTGGTAGACCGCCTGAGCCACTTCGATCTCCCTTCCTCGCTTTTGGTCCCTGATGGGAACATTATAGTCCAATGCGACTCATCCGTAGACCGCTATAACCAAAACCCGAAGACCCCAAGCCTTTGAAGCCCCCGGCACCGAAAGTCCGGGAATCCAAAAAGGAGGCCCCCATGGAACCCTTCATCTCCCATCTGCTGCAGATCGGAATCATCGTCGAGGACGTCGACGCCGCCGTCAGGCATTACGAAACGGAGTACGGCATCGGACCGTGGAACGTCATCGACTTCGGACCCGGAATGTTCCCGAAGATGCTCGTCGACGGCGAGCCGGGCATGGTCGAGTTCCGCGCTGGCTTCTGCAAGGCCTTCGGCATGGAGCTCGAACTGATCCAGCCGAAGAACGACACCGTCTACAAGGAATGGCTCGAGAAGCA
>CAXNDY010000227.1:0-3308 GCA_964201095.1 Saccharofermentanales bacterium | reverse complement strand
GTGAACCGTCTCGAGATCGTATACAGCGGAGATCTCGCGCAGGCGGAAAACGGACTCCTGACCCTGTCCGTCCTGAAGGGATTCCTCACCCCGATCGTCCAGGAGAGGATCAATTTCGTCAACGTCTCCCGGAACATGCAGCAGATGGGTGTCGAAGTCGTCGAAAGCCGCACGTCGCACCTCGAGAAGTACACGAACCTCATCACCGTGCGTTTCGTCACCGACACCCGCACCCTATCGGTTTCCGGCACCGTCTTCGGAAAGGATGCCATGCGGATCACGGATTTCTTCGGCTATCCGATGGATTTCGAACCCACGCGCAACGTGATCGCGGTGCAGAACGAGGACAAGCCGGGCGTCATCGGCAGAATCGGAACGTTCCTCGGCGAGAACGGAATCAACATCGCGACCCTCAACTGGGGTCGCAAGGGAACCCGTGCGAACGCCGTCGTCGGACT
Organism: Saccharofermentanales bacterium; assembly: GCA_964201095.1. Classification (GTDB taxonomy): domain Bacteria; phylum Bacillota; class Clostridia; order Saccharofermentanales; family UBA5734; genus CAILLO01. The sequence continues at coordinate 2,850 of CAXNDY010000227.1, read as the reverse complement.
GGACGGAGATGTCCCGGACGAAGTGGTCGCCAGGATCGCGAAGCTCGACGGCGTGATCCGCGCCTCGCTGCTGCACTTCTAGCCGAGATCCACTTCAGCGCCGCAAGGTGGCGCGCGGGTGCTTGAAGAGAGGGCTTTCCGACGGGAAGACCCTCTCTCTTCATGCATTTCGCACTGGATCGGATCGGGGGTGATTGGCGCCGCTCAGGCCGCCGAGGTGGTCGTGGGAACGGGGGTCGACGTGGGCGCGGGCGACGGCGTTTCGGCCTGTGTGGGAGCCGGTGCCGTGCTTTCGTCCATCCAGACCGCGTCGATGTGGATCACGTAGAGCGTTTCGCTTTCGAACACCTTCGGACCGAGCGTCTGCAGAGCCGCCTCGTAGATCTTCTCGAACTTGGCCCGTTCCAGGTCTCCGACGACGATGTACTCGATGGCGTATTTCCGGACCAGTTCCTTGGCCGCGGCCGGGTCGCTGAACTCGTAGATGGAGCGGACGTCGGTCTGGCGGGGCACGACGACGCCGGCATAGCCGTTCGGCGTGGTCTTGCTGGTCCTCCAGAGCCACTCGTGCGTCTGCCATCCCATGAGCGTGGGAAGGCCCGTATAGGCCGAGATGCGGCAATAGTCGGTGTAGCTGTCGCCGTAGGCCTCGAGGATCGTGGGCTGTCCCTTGACCGTCTCGTTGAACCACCGGACGGCCGCGAGGTCGGGTGCGAGTTCCTTGGCGTCGTACCCTTCGATCTGGCCGGAGTCCTTGGTACCGAAGGGGGCGAGCCCGTCCAGTCCCTTGTAGTTCTTCAGGTCGAAGGAGCCCAGCCACTGGCCCGTGGCCTTGAGCGGGTAGGCGAGGGGGACGATCAGGAGGAGGACCATCGTGACCGATACGCCGGCCCAGAGGTTCGCCTTCCTTGCACCGGACCGCACGCCGGGGATGCGCGCGATGCCGTAGCCGATGACGAGGGAGAAGAGGACGAAGGCCTGGTACGTGAACTTGAACATGGTGTTGGCGCGCTTGTAGTCCCCGCTGTAGATGTCGACGACATAGATGATCTCGGGTGCGAGGACGAGGCCGACGGCGCAGACGAAGAGTCCGCACACGAAGAGGTCCGTGGCGTCGAACCCGGACAGGAAGCGGGAGAAGCGCGTGCGGGCGAACTGTGCGTCGGAATCCGGTTCGGCGACCTCAGTCGGCTTGATCTTCCTCCGACTCGAGATGCAGTAGAGGACGAATACCAGCCCGAGCAGGAAATGCGCGCCCCATAGCATGCCGAGCTGGAAGAGCGGGGTATGGTTGAGGGCCAGCTGGATGGACTTGGAGATCGGCTCGAAGGAAAGGTTGAAGGGGAGAGCGACGATGTGGGCGATCAGGAAGAGCCCGGACATCTGCGCGCCCGTGACGGTCAGGGCGTCGCCCACGAGCACGGTCAGGGCCGTGTTGGCGACGAGGACGGCGGCGAAGCAGACGATGGCGAGGATCGGATTCGAGACGAAGATGAAGGGGACGATCAGGAGGAGACCCTGGAGGAGGAATACGGGAACGGACTCCATGGTCATGGTCGCGCCGTAGCCCCGGATGTTGATGAAGAGCAGGGCCATGGAGGCGACGACGAAGTAGATGGCGAAGTCCCAGAAGTTGGTCATCATGAAGATGCCGAGGAGGAAGGCCGGAATCAGATAGAGCGGGTTGGTGAAGGTGTCGCGGAGAAAGGCGACCGAGGCCTTCGATTCGCGCTTGAACCAGCCCTTGTCCGTCTGGCCCGGGGGAGCCGCGAGCTGAACGGTGGAGAAGAGGCGCGCCGCGTCGCGGGCCTTGGTGTGCGAAGCGAGCATCACGAGGAGGCCGAGGAAGAGCAGGACGAACATCAGGTCGATCACATGGGCGTGCAGGTCGGCGACCAGGAAGGAGTAGTAGGGGAATTCGTGGATGGTCTTGTCGTGGAGGAGGTCCCCGGCGGCGTTCGTCTCCGGGTTGTACCCGATGTAGCGGGTGGAATTCGCGAACCAGAAGCCCTTGATGTTGCCGACGAGGACGCCGAGCTTGCCGAGCCAGCCGAGAATTGCGTTGCCGGGATACTCATCGACGTAGAAGAAGGCGTGGGAATTGCCGCCGACGGTGACGAGGAGCGAGCCGATGACGGCGCCGATGGAGGGAGCGGAGGCGGAGATCGAAGGGTTGCGTTCGCGCGCCTTGGTCAAGGCCGTGTAGACCAGGGCGAAGGAGAGGGCGAGCGTGAAGGCGAAGGTGGACGCGAGGGCGAGGTTGTAGGCGATGGCCGGAGCGGTGCCGGTGAACTTGGTCACCAGCGTGTAGACGTATTGGCCGTAGTAGTAGTAGTTGATGGTGCTGCCCGAAAGCCACATGTCCTTGGCCGGAAGCCAGTCCGTGCGCATCATGCTGGTCATGAAGCCATAGTCCATGAATTTCTCGAGGCCATCGATGGCGGGCCGCAGTCCGCGGACGTAGGTCCATAGCAGAAGCCCGGCGCCGAAGACGGCTTCCTGCACGGCGATCGCGCGCACGCGCTCCGGAGTGGAGAAGGCCGTGAGGGTCAGCGCATAGCCCTTCTTCGGGACGTAGAGAAGGCCTGCGGCGACCACGACGAGAAGGACGAGGCTCCACTGCCGGAAGGGCAGGATCCGGACGGAACTCGCGATCCACATGGTGAGCGAGACCGCCGCGAGGGCGAGGGGCTTCGCGAAGGTCCAGCCGGAATCCGGGATGCCCTTGAAGAGCCGAGCGGAGAGGGGAAGGAAGACGAGGCCGAGAAGCGTCAGCCCGAGCCACCAGAACAGGTAGACGGGCGCATCCGCACCGAGATAGCGGAAGGAGGCCGCGGCAGGAATCACCGG
>CAXNDY010000226.1:0-3316 GCA_964201095.1 Saccharofermentanales bacterium | reverse complement strand
AAGGGTCGTCCGCGAACACCTGATGGTCGAGAGGTTCGAACTGCCCCGCGCCGAGGCCCGTGCGTTGATGCTCGAAAAGGGAGAACCCTACAAGGTCGAGCTGATCGACGACCTCCCGGCCGATGCCGCGATCTCCTTCTACAAGCAGGGCGAGTTCACAGACCTTTGCGCAGGGCCCCATATCCAGAACACCAGCGCCGTCCGCGCCTTCAAGCTCACCTCCGCCGCCGGCGCCTACTGGCGCGGCAGCGAGAAGAACAAGATGCTGCAGCGCATCTATGGAACGGCCTTCCCCGATAAGTCCGAGCTCAAGGCGTACCTCGACGCCGTCGAGGAGGCGAAGCGGCGCGACCACAACAAGCTCGGCCGCGAGCTCAAGCTTTTCACCACCGTCGACTACATCGGGCAGGGCCTCCCCATCCTGCTGCCCAAGGGCGCCAAGATCGTCCAGATTCTCCAGCGCTTCGTCGAGGATGAAGAGGAGAAGCGCGGGTACCTGCTGACCAAGACCCCCTTCATGGCCAAGAGCGACCTCTACAAGATCTCCGGGCACTGGGACCACTACCGCGACGGCATGTTCGTCATCGGCGACGAGGAGAAGGGCGAAGAGGCCCTCGCGCTTAGGCCGATGACCTGCCCGTTCCAGTTCCAGGTCTATCTCAACGAGGCGCGCAGCTACCGCGACCTGCCCATGCGGCTCAACGAGACCTCGACTCTCTTCCGCAACGAAACCTCCGGTGAAATGCACGGCCTGATCCGCCTCCGCCAGTTCACGATCTCCGAAGGCCACCTCGCCTGCACGCCCGACCAGCTCGAGGACGAGTTCCGCGGCTGCGTCGACCTCGCCCGCTTCATGCTCGACGCCTTGGGACTCAGCGACGACGTCAGCTACCGCTTCTCCAAATGGGATCCCAACGACACCGCCAAGTACATCGGCGAGGCCACGGACTGGGACAAGGCGCAGAACCTCATGAAGTCGATCCTCGACCACTTGAAGATCGACTACAAGGAAGCCGACGGCGAGGCCGCCTTCTATGGCCCCAAGCTCGACATCCAGATCCGCAACGTCCATGGCAAGGAGGATACGCTGATCACCATCCAGATCGACTTCCAGCTGGCTCAGCGCTTCGGCATGGAGTACACCGACAGCGACGGCTCGAAGAAGTTCCCCTTCGTCATCCACCGCACGTCCATCGGCTGCTACGAGCGCACCCTGGCCCTGCTGATCGAGAAGTACGCCGGTGCCTTCCCGGCCTGGCTCGCCCCTGTCCAGGTCAAGATGCTTCCGATTTCCGACCGGCATGTCGCCTACTCCGACACGGTCGCCGCCCGCCTCAAGGAAGCCGGATACCGCGTCGAGACCGATGCCCGCGAGGAGAAGATCGGCAAGAAGATCCGCGAAGCGCAGCTCGAAAAGGTTCCGTACATGCTGATCATGGGCGACAAGGAAGAGGAGTCCGCCACCGTCGCCGTCCGCTCCCGCCGGGAAGGCGACCTCGGTCCTCTGCCCCTGGACGAGTTCATGGACAAACTCTCCTCCGAGGTGAAGGCGAGGATCCAGCCGTGAAGGTCGTCGAGCCTTCCTTCGCCATCGAGTCCCTGCTCGACCGCGAGCAGATCCTGATGCACATCGAGCGGGCCGGGCGGACCTGCTACAAGAGCGAGGGGAAGATCGGCGACGACACCGCGCCGGGCTTCGTCCGCTCCCTGGTCAAGCGTGGCCACGAGTCCGTCCTCGAGCACGTCTCCCTCTCCGTGCGCGTCGTGTGCGACCGCGGCGTCTCCCACGAGATCGTCCGGCACCGCATCGCGTCCTACTGCCTGACCGGCGACACCCTCATCCGGTCGATCAACCAGAAAAGCTGGTCCCTGCGCAGTCTCTATGAATGGCAGACCGACGATAAAAGGAAGGGCCGCTTGAAGTTGATGCAAATCAGAAGCATCGACGAGGAAACGAGAACCGTCTTCCCCAACCATATCGAGGAAGTGATTTTCAACGGCACGAAACCCGTGTACTCCATGCAAACGGAAAGCGGACGATCGATTCGATGCACGGCCAATCACAGGTTCTATACTCCTGAGGGCTATGTGGAACTCCGCGATCTGCACGTAGGGGACTCCATCTATGCCAACGGAAAGGAACTTCTCGACAACGAGGACTGGTTGAGATATTTCTATATCACGCAGAATCATACGAGAAAAGAGACGGCAGAGTTCATAGGATGCTGTGAGTCCTACGTCTATCGAGCCTTCAAGAAATTCGGAGTCGTGAAGCCGCTATCGAATCGACCGAACGGGCGTCCCGGCCATGGAGTGTCCGGCATGCATTCGGAGAGCGGAAAACAGGCGATATCCATTCGGATGACTGGACCCGGGAACCACCGATACGTGAACGACCGCAGGCTTCTTTCGACTTCCGGTGGCTATGGGGAAAGCAGAAGAACATTCGTGCGGGATAAGTGCGAGTCCTGCGGATCGCTCGATCATGTGGAGATTCATCACCTGGATTCAGATCCGAAAAACAATACCTCCGGAAACACCAGAGCACTTTGTTCCCGATGCCATAAACTTTGGCATAAGCCGGGTGCGATTGGTCTTTTCACCGACCGGATATCCTCCATAGCACCCGTTGGGGAAGAGGATGTCTTCGATCTGACAGTCGCAGGAGTCTATCCGAATTTCGTTGCGAATGGTCTGGTGGTCCACAACTCCCAGGAGAGCACGCGCTACTGCAACTATGCCGATGGCAAGTTCGAGGGACAGGTCTCCTTCATCCGCCCCTGCTTCTGGCAGGAGGACACGCCCGAAGCCCATGCGAAGATGCACCTCTGGACCGAGTCCATGCAGGCCGCCGAGACCGCTTACCGCGCACTGCTCGAGCAGGGCGCCACTCCACAGGAAGCGCGCTCCGTGCTGCCCAACTCGCTGCGCACCGAGATCGTCATGACCATGGACCTCCGCGAGTGGCGCCACTTCTTCCGCCTGCGCTGCGACCGCGCCTCCCACCCCCAGATGAGGGAGATCGCCATCCCCATGCTCACCGAGTTCCGACGCCTGCTTCCAGAGGTCTTCGAGGACCTCGGGGAGACGTTCGCGTATTGACACCCCCCTATCGTTTCGGTAAGATGTGCATGCACTACGGGGTGTGGCTCAGATGGTAGAGCGCTTGGTTCGGGACCAAGAGGTCGCACGTTCAAATCGTGTCACTCCGACCACTACACGTGCAAGAGCGGGTTTGCGGTTTATCGCGGACCTGCTCTTTTTTCGTGCAGATGTACGAATCGGCACACATGAGGCATTGCGGTGACAGGAGCCA
>CAXNDY010000225.1:0-3320 GCA_964201095.1 Saccharofermentanales bacterium | reverse complement strand
GAGTTCAGTTCCTCCAGGCACACCGCCAGGGCCGACGCGGCCGTCACGGCCACCGCGACCGCCAGGGCCGCCGCGGCGAACGGCACGTCGATGAGCCGCACCAGCGACGGCACCGTGTAGAGGGCGGAATAGGCTCCGAAGATGGTGAGCGGAAAGTAGGTGAACCCGACCCAGAGCCCCACGAGTCCACCGAGCAGGCTGGCCGACACCGAATAGGCCAGGAACTTGCGGGCGATCCGCGCCTTCGAGTAGCCGAGGGACTTGACGGTGCCCATGTAGGCGCGCTGCTCCTCGACCATGCGGCTCATGCTGGCGAAGCAGATCAGCAGTGCGACCAGGATGAAGAGGATGGGAAAGACCTGGGCGATCGCGTCCAGGCGGTCGGCGGCGCCGCCAGAGTCCACATACCCGCTGTTGGTCTGCCGGTCGAGCACGAACCACTCCACGGCGGGAATCTCGAGGATCTTCGCCTTCGACGCGTCGAGTTGTTCCTGCCCATCGGCGAGTTTCGCGTTCGTCTCGGCGACGCTCGTTTCATAGGTCACCTTCGATGCGTCGAGGTCGGACTGCGCCCGATCGAGCTCGGTCTTCGTCGACGCGAACTGCGCCTTCGCCTTGGACTCCGCCTTGTCCAGCTGCCCCTGCTGCGCGTCGATCTGCGCCTTGCCGGCCAGCAGCTGCGACAGCGCGGCGGAAAGGGCCGCCTCCTGCGCGTCGAAATAGGCCTTGTTCAGGTCGTACACGCCGGCGGTCTTCGCCTGCGCGACCGCCAGGTCGAAAGCAGCCCGATTCGTCGCATAGGTGCCCCTGGAGATGTTCCAGGTCTTCAAGGCGGCATCGATGTCCTTCTGTGCGGAAGCGAACTTCTTCCCGGCAGAGCTTTCGGCGGCCGCGAGCTGCACCCGGCCGTCCTCGATGGTCTTCTGCCCGTCCTGGATCTTCGTCAGGGCTTCGGCCAGCAGCCTTCTCGCGTCGGCCGCCTGCGTCTCGTATTCCTCCGTCGCCGCATCCAGCTCGGCCGTCGCGTCGCCGACGATCTTCGCGTGGCGCAGTTCGGCACGCGTCGTCGCCACCTCCTCCAGCACGGTCTTCATCGCAGCCGACCGGTCATCGTAGGCCGCACTGTAGTCCTGAACGCCATCGTCTCTTGTCATGGTCAGGAATGCGGAGCTGTAGTATTCCTGCTGGAAGTCGCCCAGTGGAATCAGGAGATAGGCCGCCACCTGCCCGCTCCCGATGGTCGTCGTGCCCCGGTCGCGCGAGATGTAGAGCGGCGTCTCGACGATGCCCACGACGGTGAAGTCCGAGGTCTCGAGCCGGTCCTCCAGCGTGCCGCCATTCCCCGCGTCGAGGTGGATCCGGTCTCCGATCGCGTACAGGATGCCGGTCATCGTGTTGCGCTCGACCACGCACTCCCCGCTTGCCGCCGGGAGTCGGCCCTCGATCACGAACGGCCGGTTCACGTCGTTTTCGGTCCCGGCGTCGGGACCCGCGGCATCCGGCAGCGACTCGACATGGAAGACCTTCTCGGTCCCATCCACCGTGACGACGGCGTCGAGCGAATCGAAGGGCATGGCCCCCTTCACGCCCGGCACGGCCCTCAGCGCCTGGAGATCCTCCGCCGTGAGCCCGACGTTCGACACGAGCCGGAAGTCCATGAACCGCTGCGTCGTGAAGTAGTTGTGCGCCGTCACCTTCATGTCGGGGTTGGTCGTCTTGATGCCCACGAAGAAGGCGACACCCAGTGCCACGATCGCGACGATGGCGAGATACCGGCTGATCGACTTGCGGATCTCGCGCAGCGTATCCTTGGTGAATGCGCGGCTCCTCACCATTCGATCCCCTCGACCGAAACCGGGTTCGCGTTCTCGACGACGCTCTCCACCTTGCCGCTCTTCATGCGGATCACCCGATCCGCGATGGGCGCGATGGCGAGGTTGTGGGAGATGACCACGACCGTGGTGCCGGTGTTGCGGCAGGTGTCCTGCAGGAGCTTCAGGATCGCCTTGCCGGTCACATAGTCGAGTGCGCCGGTCGGCTCGTCGCAGAGAAGAAGCTTCGGGTTCTTGGCGAGGGCTCGGGCTATGGCGACCCGCTGCTGTTCGCCACCCGATAGCTGCGCGGGGAAGTTCGCCAGCCGGTCGCCGAGACCAACCTGCTCGAGGACGGTCTTCGGATCGAAGTGGTTCCTGCAGATCTCGGTGGCGAGTTCCACGTTTTCCAGCGCCGTCAGGTTCGGCACGAGGTTGTAGAACTGGAAGACGAAACCGATGTCGTTGCGTCGGTATTCCGTCAGCTGCCGCGCGTCGAGGCCGCTCACCTCGCGCCCGTCGACGGAAAGGCTTCCACTGGTGACGTGGTCCATCCCCCCCATCAGGTTGAGCACGGTGCTCTTCCCCGCCCCGCTCGCCCCGGCGACGAGGGCGAACTCGCCGCGGGAGATCGTGAAGGAGACGCCGTCCACGGCGTGGATCTCGAGGTCTCCGACCTTGTAGGTCTTGCGGATGTCGGAAAGGCTGATGAAGTCGTTCAAGTCGTTGGCTCCTTTTCCATGGCGTCCGTTATCCGGGACACGATCAGGCCCGGTCGCATGCCGAGCGTCCGTTCCGCCGACACGGCCATCGACCGGACGAATCCCGCGCGGTCGAAGCCATCGGAGGACGAATGCAGGTCCATGTAGGCGATGCCGCCCAGCACGAGGATGGCCAGGCTCTCCACCGCATACGGGTTGTCCGTTTCTCCTCGGGCAATCCCGTCGGAGACCATGCGCCGGAGCGAAGGCTCGATCCTGCGGAACACCGCCTCCTGGATCTGGTTCAGGACGCGCAGGCTCGACCCGTCGACGAAGTCGTGGAAGCGCATCTTGTATTCCAGGGAGAAAGCGAGGAAATACCGTAGGGCCTGAGCGATCTTGTCGGAGAACTCCGCTTCGGTCTCGAGCATGCGGACGGCGGGTGCCGCCACCCGGTCGGCGATCCGCCCGACGACGGCCGCCACCAGCTCCTCCTTGGATCCGAAGTGATAGAAGACGAGGCCTTTGGAGACATGGAGTTCCGCGACGATCCGGTCGATGCTCGTCGTGCCGAACCCACGCTCGAGAAAGAGCTTCAGGGCTCCGTTCAGGATCTCTTCCCGGCGGTCTTCCGCCGTCTTCACCGTACGCATTCCGTCCTCCGCATCCCCGGATGATATCACCGGACTGACCGGCGGTCAATCATCACACACTGGACTCCGGAAGTGGTACGATAGTGAAGGCATTGATATCCTCGAGTGACCGCCGAAAAGATAGGAGAACCCATGAAGAGATCGGATCGTGCCCG
>CAXNDY010000224.1:0-3322 GCA_964201095.1 Saccharofermentanales bacterium | reverse complement strand
ATTTCGAGGTGACGGCGGCAGGCGGGGCGATAGAAGTCCAGGACGAAATGCGCCCCTTTCGGTGCACCCCCCGTCCCGATCCGGACCAATCGACCTCGCTCATCCTGGGCGATGTATTCCTTGCGCTCCCGATACGTTTCGGACTGCTTCGGGCAGAGGAACGGGGACAGCGTGGCTCCCGGCAACGCGCCCGTCTGCCGGATGCGGGCGAAGAGGGTACGGAGACCGGACACGGGCTGCCTTCCGAGAATCACGGCGTCGAGCGGAACCTCGAGGACGCGGAAGGGGTCCAGAACGGCGGCGAGCTCCCCCTCGTCGAAGGGAGCCGCGCGCGGACCCGCGTCCCACAGGAGAGCCGGTGGACCCGCGAGGCGGTGCTGGGGGCGAGGTCCCTTCGACTCCCGCCAGGCTTTCCTCCGCAACGTGGCATACGCGTCGACGCAGGACGTCTCGCCGCCGCGGACGAGAAAGACGTCGGCCAGGCGACAGGGAGCCTCGACGGAGCCGGAGACGCGGGATAGGGGAGGAAGGACCAGACCTTCGCAGTCGGAATGGATGGACAGGCTCGCCGGTCCATGGCGGCTTGGGGTGACGAAATCGAAGCGGGTGAAGGCCGTGGTCTCGTCGAGGGATCCGGCGAAGGAGAAGTCCTCCCCGGAGCCGAAGTAGGTATACGACCAGCTATGGACCCGACCCGGCCCATAGTGGACGAGGTCGTAGTCCCCGCAGGCGCGGTCCTTCGCGCTCACGTATCGCGGCTGCCTCAGACCTTCGGAAATGCGGACGAGGTCCGAGACGCTGTCCGATTGCCAGCCATTCGCGAACACCTTCGCGGCAGGGGACAGGAAGACGTTGGTCTCGAGGTGGGCGGAGAGGATCTCGACGGGAAGCCCCATCGAATTCTTCACGTGGAGGGTGGCCCGGAGGCCCCCGGACTCGGTCGACAGGGAGCACCAGGCGGTCAGACCGGGCGGCGCCGGGCGGGGTGAGGCCCCGACGCTGACGTCGACCGTGCCCGACTCGGTTCCGCAGCGGAACCGGACCGTTCCGGAGCGGACCATGTATCCATAGACGCTCGTGGCTTCCGTCGGCATTCGCGCTTCCCCCGACTCGATTGTAGCCATTGCCGGGGGACGATGCAAACGATTCCTGCGCGAGACTCCCGACCGTGCCGGCCAGGGGCCGAAGGATGCACGTAACTCCAGTTACTGCCTGATTTCCGTGCGAAGGTATGATGATCCTAGATACGAAACGACGCTTCAGGAGGAAAAGAACATGGCTTTGACAGTGACCAGTGCGAACTTCGACGAACTCGTGATGCGCAGCGACAAGCCGGTGCTGCTCGATTTCTGGGCGGTCTGGTGCGGTCCCTGCCGCATGGTGGGACCGACGGTGGAGAAGCTGGCCACCGCCTACGAAGGCAAGGCCATCGTCGGCAAGATCAACGTAGACGAAGAGATGGCTCTTGCGGAGAAATTCAAGGTGATGAGCATCCCGTCTCTTTTCATCATGAAGGACGGACAGGTCGTGGACCGCGTGATCGGCGCCCGCCCCTACGAGGATCTGGCCGCCATGCTCGACAAGGCGATCTAGAGCCCGTATCCCACTCGGCGTCGTAGCCGGAAGGCCTGCTTCCCTCATGGGGAGGCGGGCTTTTTCCATCCGTCGATGCCGGAGGCGAGCAGGGCGCCGAAGACGCGGTCCCCGAGTTCGGGGTCGCCTTCGGAAAGGCCGGCGAGGAGGTCCTCGACGCGTCGCCGCGCGGTGGTTCCGGTCGCTGGACAGGGACTGGGCAGAACCGGAAGGCCCAGGTCGTCGATGAGCGCGCGGATGCTGTCCTCCTTGACGAGCGCGAGGGGACGGATCAGGTGGATCTCGGTACGGGTCAGCCAGGAGACGGGCTCGAAGCAGTGGATGCGCCCCTCGTAGAACATGGACATGAGCAGGGTCTCCACGGCGTCTTCTCTTGTATGCCCCAGCGCGAGCCGGGTACACCCGAGTTCCTTCGCCTTCTGGATGAGGATGCCGCGCCGAAGACGTGCGCACAGCGAGCAGGGGCTGGGCTCCTTGCGCACGTCGAAGACGATGGGTCCGATCTGCGTGGGGACCAGGTGGAATGGGACGTCGAGGGAGAGGCTGTAGGCTTCCACGCGCGAGTGGTCGACGCCGGGGAAGCCGAGGTCCAGGGTGACCGCGACGAGCTCGAAGGGAACGGGGGAGAACGTGCGAAGCCGGGACAGCGCGTAGAGCAGGGCGAGACTGTCCTTGCCTCCGGAGACGCCGACGGCGACGCGGTCGCCCGGCGCGATCATCCCATACGACTCGACGGTCCTGCGCACCGCCCCGACCAGTCTGGACCGGTCCCTCTCCATGCCATGTCCTCCACGGGTTGCATTCTACCGCCGGATGGTGGATATTCCAAGTAGCATGATGAAGCCCGTTCGCGGGCTGCACGGGAGGAAGCACGATGCGCACCCTCGGGAGCCGGGAAGCGGGACAAGTCGACCAGGCCGCGATGGTTAGGCTGGGTCTTCCTCGCGCCGTCCTGATGGAGAACGCGGCCCGAGCCGTCGCCGACGTCGCGGTGGATCTGGCAGCGGACCTGCCGGAGCCGGTCGTCTTCCTCGTCCTGTGCGGGAAGGGAAGCAACGGGGGCGATGGGTTCGCGGCGGCGCGTCTCATGAGGACCGCCGGGCGGGAGGTCCGTCTCTGCGAAACCGACTCCGACGCGGCACTCGGGGCGGAAAGCGCCATGAACCGCGAGGCCGCCCTTCGCCTCGGCATTCCGACGTTCTCCCCCGAGACGCCCGGTCTCCTCGACACCCCCGGTTCGCTGGTCGTCCTCGACGCCGTCTTCGGCACGGGGTTCCGCGGTGCGTCGCTGCCCGATCCGGTCCTTCGTCTCTTCGAACGCGTCCGCGACACCCGTGCGGATCGTCCCCTCCGATGCCGCGTGCTCGCCGTCGACCTCGTCTCCGGCACCGACTGCGACACGGGCTGGACCGCCGCCGGCGCCCTCGAGGCCGACGCCACCGTCGCCTTCGTCCTTCCGAAGACGGGTTCGGTCGCCATGCCGGGCCTCCTGCATTCCGGCCGGATCCTCGTGCGCCCGATCGGGTTTCCAGCGGACTTCGCCCTTTCCGTCCTCGAAGAGGGAACCGGGGATTCCTCCGCCCTCATCGAATGGATGGACGATGCCCTTTCCGCCACCCTCGCGCCGCGACGGAACCGGACCGCGCACAAGGGCGACTTCGGTCGGGTCGTCGTCTGCGGCGGTTCGCCCGGCATGCCGGGTGCCCCGTGCCTTGCTGCCGAAGCCGCG
>CAXNDY010000223.1:0-3341 GCA_964201095.1 Saccharofermentanales bacterium | reverse complement strand
CCCTGTCCGGCCGGGCACGGCTGATATCCGTCGAAGGTCATCGACAGGATGCCCCGCCCGCCCGTGGCGGAGGCGACGAAGACGGGGAACTCGAGAGACGTCGCTGCGGGCACGCGGCCCATCAGGATGCGCCGGCCCGGTCCTGCGGTGGATTCCTCCTCGACCGGCGTTCCGGGCTTCGGCACCGCTCCCTCGTCCAGCACGCCGCGCATGTTCACGATACGGCTGATCATCCTGCCCACCGCCTCCTCGGGCACGGAGAGGTGGAAGCGCTGGACGGGCTCGAGGAGCCGGGTTCCGGCCGCGACCAGACCCTTCATCAGGGCAATGGGGGTGACCGTCGCGAAATCGAGGGGGTGGGTGTGGATGGGGTGGTCGCCGCCATCGGAAAGCGTGACGCGCAGGTCGGTGACCTCCCATCCCAGCGGCCCCTGCTCCAGCGCCTTCGGAACGGTCTGGGCGACCTGTCCCTGATAGCGGTACCGGATCCGGTTGTCGAGCGTCGTGCTGCGGTATTCGACGCCGACGCCGAGGGGCAGGGGTTCGATGTGGAACTCCACGACGGCCCAGCAGGGCTTGGGCATGGTGTAGGCGTCGAACCCGATGGCGCTCTTCAGCGGGGTCTCCTTGTAGATGACCTTCGGTTCCTCGAGGACGACATCGAGCCGGAAACGGTCCTGGAACAGCGACCCGAGGATCTCGACCTGGATCAGTCCGGTGACGTTGAGAAGCAGCTGGCGGGTTCCGGGCACCCAGATCATGCCGAGCCGGGGGTCCTCGGCGGCCAGCTCGATGTAGGCGGCCACGAGTGGGACGTAGTCCTGCCCGGAGGACGGCCGCACCCGGATGCGCAGCAGCGGATGGACGACCGCGGCCGGACGGGGCACGAGGGATTCGTCGCCCAGCACGTCTCCGGCCACGACGTCGTTCAATCCGCAGACCGCGGCGATGTCGCCGGCCTCGAGCACACCGACGTCGACGGCCTTGTGTCCGGACGTCCTCCGGATCTGGACGATCTTCTCCGCGGAACCGCGCGCCGCGTTGCGGACCGGGTCCCGGTTGCGCAGGGTGCCGCTGTACAGCCGGACATAGGCCACGCGGCCGAGGCGGCGGTCGTGCTCGACCTTGAACACCACGCCGGCGACCGGGCCACCGGGGTCTCCGCCCGCCGGTGGAGCCGCCGCGACGATCAGGTCCATCAACGGTTCGATGCCCTCCCCGCGCAGCGCGCTGCCCCACAGGACGGGGGACAGTGCTCCGCTCGCGGTCTGCGTGGCGATTGCCTTGAGGAGACGCTCCCTCCCGACCGGGCGCTCCAGCAGCCAGGCTTCGGCCAGTTCGTCGTCCCGCTCGGCGAGAACGGCCAGCCAGGCATCCGGGTCGGAGAAGTCGAGCGTCGCGAGTCCGAGGATGCGGCGCACGTCGCGCAGTACGCGCGGGACGTCGGCTCCGGCGCGGTCGGTCTTGTTGATGAAGAGCAGCGCGGGGATGCCCAGCCGGCGCAGCGCGGCGCAGTACTGCTCGCTCTGCGCCTGGACGCCTTCGACGGCGGAGAGGCACAGCACGGCGGCATCGAGCACGCGCAGGCTGCGTTCGACCTCGGAAGCGAAATCGGTGTGGCCCGGCGTGTCGATCAGGTTGATCCTTGTGCCCTTCCAGGTCAGGTACGTCGTCGAAGCCTTGACCGAGATCCCGCGCTGCCGCTCGACCTCCATGTAGTCGGTCTGGGCGGTGCCTTCGTCGACGCTGCCCGGACGGAGCGTCGCTCCGCTGCGGAAGAGCATCTGTTCGGTCAGCGTGGTCTTGCCGGCGTCGACGTGCGCGATGATGCCGATGTTGACGATGCGGGTTCCCTCCATGCCGCGGCTATCCTTCCGGTGCCCACCAGGTGCGCCCGTCGGCTTCGACGAGGCGTCGGGCCGCGGCGGGACCCGCGGAGCCGGCGGCATAGGGGGCGGGTCCGCATGCTCCGTTCCGGCAGGAAACGAAGACCGATTCGACGAAGGACCAGGCCGTCTCGAGTTCATCCCACCGGACGAAGAGGGAGGGGTTGCCCGCTGCGGCGTCCGCCAGAAGACGTTCATAGGCGAGCGGCGTCCCGTAACCGATGCGGCAGCTGCGGCAGTAGTCCATGCGCACGCGTTCGATCTCGAAGCCCTGCCCCGCGGCCATGGTGTTCACCTCGAAGAAGAATCCCTCCTCCGGCTGGACGAGCACCGCCAGGCGGTCCGCGCCGACCGTGGCGAGTTCGGCGTACAAGGGCTTGGCCACCGGGTCGCGGAACTGCACGAGGATCCAGGTCCCCTTCCGGTCCATGCGTTTTCCGGCGCGCAGGTAGAAAGGCACGCCCTCCCAACGCGGGGTCGCGATCCGGACCTTCAGGGCGGCGAAGGTCTCGGTGTCGGAATCCGCCTCGACGAGCGCCTCCTCGCGATAGCCCGGGACCGACGCGCCTTCCACCTCCCCTGCCGCGTACTGCCCGAGCACCGCGCAGCCGCCGTCCTCGAGGGGTTCCGCCGTCGCGGACCGGAGCGCCGCGACCTTCGCATCGCGGATGTCGTCGGGGGAGAACGACGCCGGGGGTTCCATGGCGACCAGGGCGAGCATCTGGAGGAGGTGGCTCTGGACCATGTCCTTCAAGGCTCCGGACTTCTCGTAGTACCCGCCCCGCGTGCCGACGCCGTCGGTCTCGCAGGAGGAGATCTGGACGTGGTCGATGTGCGCGCCGTTCCACAGCGGCTCGAAGATGCGGTTGCCGAAACGGAGGCCGAGCAGGCTGCGGACCATCTCCTTGCCGAGATAGTGGTCGATACGGTACAACCGCTCCTCCGGCACCCTGTCCACGAGGGACTTCTGGAGCGCACGCGCCGAGGCGAGGTCGGAGCCGAACGGCTTCTCCACGACCACGCGCCGATAGCCTCCCGTTTCGTCGAGCATTCCGGCGGCATGGAGCCCCGCCACGATCGGTTCGAAGGCCTCGGGCGCTGCAGCCAGATAGTAGAGCCGGCCCACCGTCGGTCCGAGCCCCCTTCCGTGACCGCGCAGCGCGGTCTCCAGCCCGGCGTAGCCATCCGGACCGGTGGTGCCTTCCGGACCGGCCTCCGAGGCCGCTGCGGAAAAGTCCAGCCGATGGTAATGGAAGCGGTCGCGGAGTCGCTCGAAGCCGGCCGCATCTTCCGGTTCCCCATGCCGCACGAGGGACGTGCGCACGAGTTCCCGGTAGGCATCGGAGTCGAGGGGCCTGCGGCCGACCGCGACCAGCGCAGTGAGACCGCCGTCGACCGCGTCGCCGCCCAGCAGGCGGACGAAGGCTGGAACGAGCTTGCGCAGCGTGAGGTCGC
>CAXNDY010000222.1:0-3351 GCA_964201095.1 Saccharofermentanales bacterium | reverse complement strand
ATCCGGTCTATCCGCTCCTCGATCGTGCCCTGCGCCACGAACTTGTGCACCACAACGTTCCGCTTCTGCCCGATGCGGAACGCCCGGTCCGTAGCCTGGTTCTCCACCGCCGGGTTCCACCACCGGTCGAAGTGAACCACATGCGCCGCCGCGGTCAGGTTCAGGCCCACTCCACCCGCCTTCAGCGACAGCACCAGGAACGGCACGTATACGTCACCCTGGAAAGCCGCCACGATATCCCGCCGCTTCGGCACCGGTGTCCCGCCATGCAGGACGAGCCCGGGGTGATGGAACACCTCCGACAGGAACGACTGCAGCGCTCCTGTGATTTCCCTGAACTGCGTGAACACAAGCACGCGCTCCCGCTTCTCGTAGATCGTCGCGCAGATCTCGCGCAGGCGCTCGAACTTCCCGCTGTCGGCAGCGTCGTAGGTCCCCTGCCCGAGGTACTGATCGGGGTGGTTGCAGATCTGTTTGCATTTCATCAGGGTCGACAGCACGACCCCGCGCCTCGCTATCCCGTCCACCTCCAGCAGCGACACCCGCAGCTCCTCAATCAGCCCGGCATAGAGCGCCGCCTGCCGCTTCGACAGCGAGGAGTAGGTCTTCATCTCGATCTTCTCCGGAAGGTCCGAGATGACCGCGCGGTCGGTCTTCAGCCGGCGGAGCAGGAAGGGGGCAATCACCTGCCGCAGCCGCGCATACCCGGACGCATCCGTTTTCAGCCGTTTCACGAACGTCGAGAATTCGGTCCGGCTTCCCAGAAGTCCCTTGTCGAGGAAATCGAACAGCGCCCACAGGTCGCCCAGACGGTTTTCGATGGGCGTACCCGTCATGGCCACCCGGAATCGTGCCGAAATCTTCCGGACCGCCTTCGCCTGTGCCGTCCCTGGGTTCTTCACGGCCTGGGCCTCATCCAGTACCAGGATTTCCCAGGTCTTCTTCGTCAGCCACTCGTACCGCGACAGCATGCCGTAGGTCGTGATCCAGACGTCCGCGCCGTCGCCCGTATCCGCGCCGCTTCCCGGCTTCCGGGACGGGTGCAGGACCTCGACACGGATGGAAGGGGCGAATCGCGCGACTTCACTCTCCCAGTTCGAAATCAGCGAAGCGGGCACCACGAGCAGCGTCTTTCCGCCCCCCGCCGACCGCATCCGGTTGATCAGGGCCAGCACCTGGACGGTCTTGCCGAGACCCATATCGTCCGCGAGACACGCCCCGACGCCCAGGTCCTGCATGGCGAGCAGCCAGCCGAGACCCTGTCGCTGGTACGGTCTCAGCTCCGCGCGGAAATCCTCCCCGCACTCGACCGCCGTCGCCTCCCTCGGCCGGGCGAGCCGCTGCATCAGGTCCTTCAGCCAGGTGCCCTGCAGAACGGTCACAGCGGCGGATGCGGTATCCGCGCCCACGGTCCTCTCCGCCTGCCCGAGGAGCTGGAAGCGCATCGCCTCGGCCAGTGTGAACCCGTGCCGCTTCGTGTCGGTCATGGCCTTCTGGAAAACCGACAGTGCCTCACGCAGCTTCGCATGGTCCACTTCGACCCACCGCCCCTTGAGGTACGCGAGACCCTCGCTCTGCGCCAGGATTGCCTGCAGTTCCTCCTCCGAAACCTCCAGGCCGCCGACGGCCAGCCGGACGCGGAAGGAAAGCAGCGCCTCCTCCCCGACCATCGCGGGCGGCTTGTCTCCCATGGCGATTTCCACGCCCACATGCCGGGTCTTCACCTTCCACCAGTCGGGAATCCGGCACACGATTCCAGCGGTTTCGTAGTCCTCGACCTCCTTCAGGAAGGCGTAGGCATCGTCCGCGGAGAATCCCAGCGGCTGGAAGATCTCCCCCGAGTCCACGAGGGCGGCCAGAAAGGAGCAGGTCGTCCGTGCTCGATGTACCGTCGTCAGCAGCTGCAGGAGCCTCCCGGAATCTCCACGGAACTCCTGTAGGGCGTTCTGGAGCGGCAGGTGTCTGGTCCGTCCTGCCTCGTCGCGTCGCGAGGAGTAGGTCGCCAGAAATGCGAAAGGGGCTTCCCCCGCCTTGTTTTCGACCAGATGGAAGCACACGCGCCCGACCGGGTGGAGCGCTGGGTTCTTCTGCTGGAAATATTCGGCCGCGCTGCCGTTGAACCCGCGGATCTCCGCCTGGAAGACGGCGTGCATTCCCTCCCAGAGTCGGAGAACCCAGTCACGGTCCAGATACTCCGCCCCGACCAGGAACGGTGCACGCAAGACACTCCCCTGGGCTGCCGAGTCCGCTTCCTCCCTCGGGAACCCGGCCCTGTCCCGCAGGAACTCGAGCGTATCCAGGTGCAGGAGGATGCGGCCATACTCCGCCGCAAGGAAAAGCAGGTAGGTGACGGACGGCGAAAGGTCGTTCTGGGCCATCGTCTCGAACGCGCAGTCGTAGAGTCCTCGGTCGGCATCTTCCGAAAGCCTGGCGAAAAGGGCCTCTTGCGCAGCGTCCCGGTCCGGCCTTGCGCCCGCATCCGGTTTGCCGACCTCCCAATCGAGGCGGAATCCATCGGGCACGATCATGACCATGAGCTCTCGGTCCATCGAAGAATCTCCCGTCCTGATTCGTTCGCTTTCGTTCAGTGAACGAGAGCGAACGAATGTTTTCCGTTCGGTCTACAGGAGTCGGTAGCGCGTAGCCCTGCCTTCTCCGACCTGGGCAATCCTTCTCCGTCTCTTCAGTTCGTCCAGGATCGCGTATGTGCGGGTCTTTCCCAGCCCCAGCAATTCCTGCGCTTCCGCCCGACTCAACTCGGAGACCGTACCGAGTCGTTCCAGGATTGCCCTCATCTGGTCCGTGATTCCGTCTTCCCGGTTCGTTTTCCCACCCGCATCCGTCTCCGCGCCCTCGCCTTCTCCGAGCGCCTTCGATCGCGGGAGGACCACCATGACGGCATTCGCCGTGACCTCGAAAACCGGTTGCACGGCTCGTCCCCGGTACTGTTCCTTGATCCTCCGGACTCCGGAAGCGAGTTTCTCCATCAGGTCCAGGCGGAAGAAGATGTCCGCCAGGATCCGGTTCCGAAGCACGGAAAGTCGTCCACTCCTGTATTCCTCGACGGAGATCCCTTCCGGAAGCGTTCCTGGCGACACGATTTCGACCCGGTCCGGGAAAAACTCGATGCGCACGGCCCCTTTCGAGAGATAGTCCCGATGGACGATTGCGTTCGCAACCGCCTCGCGGTAGGCTACGAGCGGGATTTCCTCGAAATCCTCCCGCTTCGTGTTCCGGACCACGAAGGAGGAGCGAACATGCATCCGGAAATAGTCCATAGCCGCCTCGAACTGTGCGAGTATGGAGGTTTTTTCCAGCGAAAGCCGGTCCTCTGCGTCCATGGACGTCCCC
>CAXNDY010000221.1:0-3360 GCA_964201095.1 Saccharofermentanales bacterium | reverse complement strand
GGCATGCAGGAATCCTACAGCCTGCCTTTCGACCCCAAGGACGGCTACAAGGTCAAGAACTATGAATACACGAACAGCCCCGAACTCCTCCAGGCCGCCAAGTACATCCACTCGCTCGTCGCCGCCGGCCTGATCGACAGTGAGGTCCTTACGATCAAGAACGCCCAGCTGCAGGAAAAGGTCTCCTCCGGAATGGTGACCGCGGTCACCACCGCATGGTGGGACATGAACACCTACAGCGACAACGCCAAGGCTGCAGTGCCGGGGCTCTTGTATGTCGCGCCTCCCCAGATCTTCGCCACCAAGGCGATCGAAGCCTCCCGCATCGTCGATTGGACGAATCCGATCAGCTGCTGGTCCTCGCTGATCATCAACAGCAAGGTCGATGAAGCCACGACGAAGCACTTCCTCGCGGTCCTCGACTACCTGACGACGAAGGACGGCCAGCTGCTCGTGCAGGCCGGCATCGAAGGCGTGTCCTACCAGTTCAACTCCGACGGCAAGTACGTCTATACCGACGAGTACAAAGCCAAGACCAACAACCTCGACTGGAACAAGTCGGCAGCCTATGGCGTCGGCTACTATTCGCAGCTCGTCTTCAACGTGCCCGCGGTCCGCGACCTGCAGACCACTCCTCCGACGCTCCTGAGAGAGGACAATCTCGCCGGCTGGAACAACCGCAAGAACTACCGCGACCACTATGTCGCCACCATGATTCCGACCAAGGACTACTACTTCCTCGCCGGATCGGTCGAAGCCGAGAAGTTCGCCGCCATCCGGGACGCGAAGCTCGAATTCTGGGCCAGCATCCTCGCGGCCAAGTCCGACACGGAAATCGAGACCCTCGTCGCCCAGTGGGGCGCCACCACGAAGAGCATGGGAATCGACCAGATCATCGCCGAGCGCCAAGCCTATATCGACGGCTTCAAGCTGAGCTGATTCCACTCGAACGGGCCTGGGGCGGCATGACCGCCCCAGGCCGCAGACGGGTTCCCACGGGCAGAAAGGAGACGTCTGCGTGACGGGTCGCGAAAGGTTCCTCAGGACATTCGCCGGGCTGCCGACGGAGGGCAGGGCGGCGACTCCGCATTGGTGGGGGCTCTACAAGTTCGCCCACGCCGGCTTGATCTCCGGATACGAGGACGAAGGCCGCGCATGGAACCTTTCGGGACACGACCTGGCCGATGTGGACGGACGATTCATCCGCGATGTCCGGCCCGACATGATCCACATGACGACGGGGCCGTGCCTCTCGTCCTCGACGGACGCGGAGCGGGCGGAGCGGAAAAGGCTTTTCGAGGCCGTCGGCAGGCTCGAGTCGAACTCCGTGATCGACGAGTACGTCGAGGCCCATTACCGCGACAAGGAAGAGGTGCTGCGGAGCGGCGTCTTCGCCCATATCCCCGCTCTGGTGGAACGATACGGTTCGGAGTCCGTGCTGGTCCTGAACGAGGGAAACCCGATCAGCTGGGTGCTGGACCCGAACGGCTGCGTCGGCTTCGAGAACGGTCTGATTGCACTTCTCGAGAGGCCGGACCGAATGGAGTATCTGCTTCATCGCTGCTACGAGGGGCTGCTGCCGAGAATGGCCGCTTTGAAAGAATGCGGAGCGGACGGATACATCGGATCCGAAACCTACTGCTCCGCGGACCTGATATCCCCCGACCTCTACCGGAATCTCATCTTCGAGGCGCAGCGCGGCTTCTACGACGAAGTGCGGCGCCTGGGACTCCTGTCCATCTCCTACTTTCTCGGCAACATCGATCCATTGCTTCCCGACCTGGCACACCTGGGCATCGACGGCCTGATGGTCGAAGAAGGCAAGAAGGGGTTCCGACTCGACATCGACCGGATCTACCGTTCGCTGGACGGTGCCGTCACGCTGTTCGGCAATCTGGATAGCGTCGAGGTCCTACAGAAGGGAAGCCGTCGGGACGTGGTCGAGGAAACGGTGCGGCAGCTCGCCGCATGCGATCGGGGCCGCTTCATCATGTCCAATGGTTGTCCCATATCCTTCGGGACGCCGTTGGAGAACATCCAGGCCATGCTTGAAACGGCATGGTCGTGGTCCGCCTAGAACGACATCCGACAGGAACCGGTATGCAGCCGGTCCAGGAAGCACCGGAAAGGCAAATGGAATCGGCGATGGACGTTCTCTATCGAATCCGCTACGAAGACAAGGACTACCGGCATGAACTCGCCGCCCACACCGTCGAGACGTCCGAGGACGGTACGCGCACCGAAGTCTACCGACGTTTCCTGGACTCGACGGCGAACCTCGGGCTCACGCTCACCCGGATCGTCGATCCGGAGTTTCCCGTCAGCCGCCTGACCGCGGAATTCTACAACCACACCGACCGTCCGGTCCGCTTGAATGCTCTGGACGTCGGGTTTCCGCTCGACGCGGAGTCTCTCCAGCTCCACTACTACACGTCGGACTGGGGGTCAGAGTTCTATCCCCATGTGAAACCTCTCGAAGGTTCGTTCGCGTTCGCCTCCGTTGCCGGCAGATCCAGCAAGGGCTTCATCCCCTGGGTTGGATTCGCCGCACCGGGACGAGCCTTGTCCGTCGCACTCGCATGGTCCGGTTGCTGGACCTGCAAGGTCGACATCGAAGCCGGACTCGCGTACTTCTCCATGGGGCATTCCTCGCCCGACTTCTTCACCGAAGTCGCGCCGGGAGCGACCTTCTCCTCCGCCGCGCTCGTCGTAGGCGAAGGGGAAGCGCTCGAGGACGCCTGTCTTGCCGTCCGTCGCCATTTCCGCAGTCGGCTCGGACTCGTGCGGGACCTGGACCCGAGTCTCGTTCCACTCGAATACAACGGCTGGTGGCCCCACGAGGACAAATACCTCACGGAGGACCTCTTCGTCGAGAACGCACGCATCGCGAAGGAGCTGGGCTGCCGTTACGCGACCATGGACGCCGGCTGGTTCGGCAGCCAGGCCGAGGGACAGAACTGGTACGACAAGCGTGGCGACTGGGATGTGATCAACACGAAGGACTTCCCTTCCGGGATGAAGTCGCTATGCGACCGGGTGCGACGTCTCGACATCCTCCCCGGACTATGGTGCGAAATCGAAGCCGTCGGCAAGGAAGCGGCGCTATTGGAGACGCATCCTCGGATCATCGCACGGCGCGACGGCAAGTCCCTGGGATATGTCTGCCTCGCTAGTCCGGAAGCCTGGGATTGGGCGTTCGGGGTCGTCGACCGCATTCTGGGCGAATACGGTGCGAAGTGGATCAAGTTCGACTACAACCTCGACCCTGCACCGGGCTGCAATGCCGCAGGCCACGGACATGGTGCCGGTGATGGCCTCCACGCCCATTACCTCGCCTACTACCGATTGCTCGACGAGATC
>CAXNDY010000220.1:0-3365 GCA_964201095.1 Saccharofermentanales bacterium | reverse complement strand
GCGCACCCGGCCGACCTGCAACGGGTTCATGGGGTTGGGGACCAGCACGAAGCCCTCCTCCAGCCGACGGAAGAACCAGTCGGGATAGAGGGCAGGGATGTCCGTCCGACGGCTCGCGCTGACGATCACGGAGGTCCCCTAGAATCCCTTGTTCTTGACGCGGAACATCAGCGGAACCGAGGACGCGAGGACGAGTCCATAGACGCCCACGACGACCCAGTTCGCTGCGGGCCATCCGCCTTCCGGTGCGGGTTCAGAGGTCGGAGCGGTCGTGGGGACTCCGCTCGGTACATCCGTCGGAGACGCGGTCACGCCCGGTGAAAGCTCGATCGTCGGTTCTGGCGTAGGCGTCGGCGTCGCGGTGGGTTCGACCGCCGTCGCCGCTCCGGTCACGTCCTCATCGTCTTCCTTCTCGTCGTCATCCGCGAAGATCAGTCCCGCGGAAAGGGAAAGACTGACGACGACAGCAGCCGCCAGGATCAAGACGAAACGGGCAAACCTGGATCTTCTTCGCAAGACATCCATAAGTGGCACCTCCAGCATCGATACGCAGAGTGTGAGCCGTGGAAGGGTCCGCGTAAAGACGAATTGTTACCGTTGATGATACAATGGAAGGACAACGACGACAAGGGAGGACCCATGGCCAAGAAGATCACGGACAAGGTGACCTGGGTCGGCAAGACCGACTGGGAACTGCAACGCTTCCACGGCGACGAATACTCCACGCATCGCGGCACGTCCTACAATTCCTACCTCGTGCGGGACGAGAGGACCGTCCTGATCGACACGGTCTGGCGCCCCTACGACGAGGAATTCGTGCGCGAGCTCAAGCGGGAAATCGACTTGAAGTGCATCGACGCCATCATCTGCAACCACTCCGAAGTCGACCACGCCGGCGCGCTCCCCGCTCTTCTGCGGGAGATTCCCGGCGTCCCCCTCTACTGCACCGCCAACGGCGCGAAGCTGATCAAGGGGCACTACCATCAGGACTGGAACTTCGTCCCCGTCAAGACCGGGGACACCTTCGACATGGGCACCGGCAAGCTGGTCTTCCTCGAGGCGCCCATGCTGCACTGGCCGGACACCATGTTCACCTACTGGACCGCGGAGAACGTGCTGTTCAGCAACGACGCCTTCGGGCAGCACTACGCCACGGAGTCCCTCTACAACGACCGCGTCGACCCGGCGGAGCTCCATCAGGAGGCGCTCAAGTACTACGCCAACATCCTTGCGCCCTTCAGTCCCCTCGTCGCCCGCAAGATCAACGAGATCCTCGCCCTCCATCTGCCTCTCGACCTGATCTGCCCCAGCCACGGCGTGATCTGGCGCGAGGACCCGACGCGGATCGTCGCGGATTACCTGAAATGGGCGGCGGATTATCAGGAGAATCAGATCACCCTCGTCTACGACAGCATGTGGGGTGCGACGCGGCTCATGGCCGAAGCCATCTCCCGCGGCATCCGCAGGGCCGATGGGGCCGTCGTCGTCAAGCTCTTCAACAGCGCCAAGGACGACAAGAACGACATCTGCGCCGAGATCTTCAAGTCGAAGGCGGTGCTCGTCGGGTCGTCCACGATCAACAACGGACACCTCCATTCCATCGCAGGACTGTTGGAGATGATCCACGGACTCAAGCTCAAGAACAAGAAGGCGGCGGCCTTCGGAAGCTTCGGCTGGAGCGGGGAGGCGGTCAAGCAGCTCAGCGCCTCGCTGCAGTCCTCCGGATTCGAAATGGTGAACGAAGGCATCCGGAACCAGTGGGTTCCGGACGGGACGGCGGTTCAGGCGTGTGAGGCATTCGGCGAGGCATTCGTCCAGGCCCTGTAGAGGGCGGGAGGTCCGTCATGCACTTTGCGAGTGAAGCCCTGAGAAAGGAACACTATTCGATTCTCTTCGCCCTTCGGATCCTGGAGCAGATGGTCAGCCAGCTGCGGACCCACTCTCCTCCGGAGATCCAGGAACTCAGGGACATGGTCGGCTTCCTGAAGACCTTCGCCGACCGATGCCACCACGGCAAGGAAGAGGGACACTACTTCCCCGCCCTCGAGAAGGCGGGCGTCCCCAACCAGGGTGGCCCCATCGGGCAGATGCTCCTCGAACACGAACAGGGCCGCGCCTTCCTCGCCCGCATGACGACTGCGCTCGACAGCCCGTACCGGCCCACCGAGGTCGCCGTCGCCGCGAACGGCTACATCGACCTCCTGCGCGCCCACATCGAGAAGGAAACGCAAGTCCTCTTCCGCATGGGCGACGCGCGGATTCCCATGGACGAGCAGACCCGGCTGGTCGACGCCTTCGAGGACTTCGAGGAGGAGGTCATGGGCAACGGCGTCCACGAGGCGCTGCACGCCATGCTCGACACCTACGAGAAGAAGTACCTGGAGTAGGAAACTGCTGCCCAGACTTCAAATGGAAGGTCGTCTGATGTATCTCGTCGTCCGGGCCGCTCCGACGCGCAGCAGGATTCCCTGATTCACGAGGCGACTCAGAATCGCTCCGGCAGGAAAAGAAGAGCACTTCAGCAACACCTCGATGTCCTTCCGGGTCATCGATACTTTGGCGTCCAGCAGTTTCAAGACACGTTCCGTATCCGAAAGGGACGCGTCCAATTCCGGTGCTGAGGAGAGACCCATATTCGGAAGTGTGACGACAAAGGAGGCAGGTGCAGCCTCGAATCTCGGTTTTGATCTGCAAGACAAGTAGCTCTCCATGATCCTTTGAATCCCCGTGCCATAGCTCTCGATCAATTCCAGACGGTAGAATATCGCGGCAACCACCATGTTCCTCGACTGAGAAACGCCCCGCATGATATCCGCCAAGGTGATTCCCTTCACGAGTCCACCGATGGATACGAACTCGATCCGATCGCTGAAGATATTGACCAGCGAACTGCCCGAATAGTCATAGTCGCGGTGTACCACTGCGTTGAGAAGCGACTCCCGCAAAGCATACGCAGGATAATCGGGTATGTCGATTCGCCTCAGGCCTTCAAACGTCGTGCGTACGTTGTTGCTCAGGTCGATGAATTCATAGGCCTCATCGATCTGTTTCAAGATGGACCCGGAAAACTCTTTCCTCGCCTTGAAACTCGTTTTGCCTGTCCCTTCAAAGACGGCGCACTTGATTCCGTGGGAGCACTGGTCGGATAGAAGTAGAGCCGCGTTCGTAAAAAAGCCATCCCTGTCGATCATCCCCAGGGTTCTCTTGCTGCTCTCTTCGAAACCGACTCCTCTTTCGGAAAAAAACCTCTCCGCAAAATGGAAAGTCAAATCCTGAAGGACGGAGCGCGCCTTGTCGAACGTGGTTCCATCGCTGATCTTGATCATCTGTCGAATCGCTTCATCGCTAGCCGGAGCGGAAGTCAC
>CAXNDY010000219.1:0-3377 GCA_964201095.1 Saccharofermentanales bacterium | reverse complement strand
CGCGCCCGGTAGACGTGGCGCAGCAGCAGGTGTCGCGCGGCGGTCAGGCCGTTCGAGCCCATTCCGGAGTTGTCCGCGGTCTCATAGGAGGCTCTTCCCGTCGAGGAGAGCCCTACGATCGTGTCGCCGGGTCGAATGTTCGACGTGGTGATGACGTCTTTCCGTCTTAAACGCACGACCACGGTCGAATCCACGATCAGGGTCTGCACCAGGTCCCCGACGTCGGCCGTCTCCCCGCCGGTCATCTCCACGCCGATGCCGAGCGCCGAGAGGCGCGCGATGCAGTCGACGTAGCCTTCGATCACGGCGGCGATGCAGGCGCCGTCGATGCGGTGCGCATTGCGGCCGATCGTATTGGACAGGAAGAACGAGCCGACCGCACCGATGCAGGCGAGGTCGTCGGTGTTCATCACGAGGGAGTCCTGGGCGATCCCCTTGAACCATTCGCGGGAGCCGGTCTCCCGATACATCAGGTAGGCCGCGGAGGCCTTGGTTCCGGCGCCGTCGGCGTGGACGGAGGAGCAGTACGCGTCGTCTCCCGCCATGTCGGGCACCAGTTTGCAGAAGGCTCCGGGAAAGAGGCCGCGGGACTGACCCGCGACGGCCTTCTTGACGTCGTCCTTGGTCGGCGAGACGCCGCGGCTGAGATAGGCTTCCGCCGTCATGCTTCCTCCTTGGAATCCGTTCCGGCCGTCCACCCCGTCTGGAAAGGTCGCCTTCCGAGCGGACCTATAAGCCGGGTTCTGTCTTGAACAGCCATCTGTCTACGCCTGTTGTTTCCAATAGGCTCCAGCCACCTCCCCGGGACCGGCGGGCAACCGATCGTCCCTCCACGGTGTTGCTCCAGGTGGGGTTTGCATAGCCGACGCGTCGCCGCGCCGCTGGTGAGCTCTTGCCTCGCCTTTCCATCCTTACCGGTCCGAAGACCGGCGGTATCTCTCTGTTGCACTGTCCTTGAAGTCGCCTTCACCGGGAACTACCCGGCACCCTTGCCCTATGGAGCCCGGACTTTCCTCGTTCGGGGCCTTTCGGCACACCGCCCGCGGCTGTCCGGTCCGCTCGGAAAGCGTCCTCATTATATGTCAATCGCATCGATGCGGGCAATCCATTTCGTGCGGCGCTGCCGGGCGGCGAGATCGAGCGGGTCCGAGGAAGCCGACATCCCTCGGATCTCCTTCTCGAGACGGCGCCGGAGCGCGGCGAGATAGGGAGAAAGCCCGTCCGGTCGACGGACGAGCAGGTCGCGACCGACCAGGAGCTCGAAATCGTCGAAGGGCTGCATCGGAGGATCCTCCTCCCTCACCGCCCGACATCGCAGGACGCCATAATAGCGCCCCGCGTCGAAGGCGATCTCCTCGCGTTCGATCCGGAAGGACCGGTCCAGGAGAAAGCCGCGCAGGTCGGGCAGGGACTTCATGGGCTGCAGGACGACGGCGGCTGCGCCTTTCGCCGCGGCTAGGCTCCGCTCGAGGATGTCGACCGTCTCGAGGCCGCCGAGTCCTGCGACCACGATGACGTCGTCCGGACCGCACGCAAGGCCTTCGAGCCCATCGGCGACCTCGGTGGAGATCCGGTCCGACGTTCGGCTCCTGGCGATGTTGCGGCGCGCGACGGCCACGGGGCCTTCGCGCAGGTCGCGGGCGAGGGCCGTTTCGCACCGGCCCTCGACGACGAGATGGATGGGCAGCAGTGCATGGTCGGAACCGATGTCGACCAGGCGGCGGCACGGAGGGACGAGTTCCGCAACGCAGCGCAGCCGAACGGATAGGACCGGACCGGCCCAGCCGGTACGCACGGCGTCTAGTCCAGGTAGTCCTTCAGTTTCTTGCTGCGGCTGGGGTGGCGCATCTTGCGCAGCGCCTTCGCCTCGATCTGGCGGATGCGTTCCCGCGTGACGTTGAATTCGCGGCCGACTTCCTCGAGGGTCCGGGCGCGACCGTCGTCGAGGCCGAACCGGAGGCGGAGTACCTTCTCCTCGCGGGAGGTCAGTCCCTTGAGGACCTCCATCAGCTGTTCCTTCAGCAGGGTGAAGGCCGCCTGATCGGCGGGGGACGGCGCGTCCTCGTCCGGGATGAAGTCGCCGAGGTGACTGTCCTCCTCTTCGCCGATGGGCTTCTCGAGGGAGACGGGCTCCTGGGAGATCTTCATGATCTCGCGCACCTTCTCCACGGTCATGCCCATCTCCTTGGCCAGTTCGTCGGCCTCGGGCTCGCGGCCGAGCTCCTGGATCAGGCCGCGCTGGACGCGGATGAGCTTGTTGATGGTCTCGACCATGTGGACGGGGATGCGGATGGTGCGCGCCTGGTCGGCGATGGCCCGCGTGATGGCCTGACGGATCCACCAGGTGGCGTAGGTGCTGAACTTGTAGCCCTTGGTGTGGTCGAACTTGTCGACGGCCTTGATCAGGCCCAGGTTGCCCTCCTGGATCAGGTCGAGGAACTGCATTCCGCGCCCTACATAGCGCTTCGCGATGCTGACGACCAGGCGGAGGTTCGCCTCGCACAGGCGGTTCTTCGCGTCCATGTCGCCGTCGAGCATGGCCATGGCCAGCTCCTTCTCCTCGTCCGCGGTCAGCAGCGGGACCTTGCCGATCTCCTTCAGGTACATGCGGACGGGGTCGTCGATGCCGATGCCGTCGACGTTGGACAGGTCCACGTCCGTCTCGGCGGCGGGGGTCTCCTCGTCCGGCGCGCTGTCCGGGACGACCTCGATGCCGAGCGACTCGAGCTTGTCGAAGATCTTCTCGGTCTGCTCGAGGTCGACGTCCGAGGACTCGACCGAACTCATCACGTCGCGATAGCTGATGCGGTTGTTGTTCGCCTTGGCCTTGTCGACGATCTCCGCCAGCAGACCCTTCTTCTTTTCCTGCGTCATGGATTCTCCCTTCGTTTCCTTCATCCGGATTCCCTCCCTCATTTCGGGTCCTTCATCTCGGACAGTCTTCGTGTGATCGTCAGCAGTTCGCTCTTCAATTCCGGCAGGTCCGGAGGCACGGGGTCCGCGTTGATCCGGGCGGCGATCTCCTCCCTCCGTGCGCGCAGCCTGAGCCGGCGGGTGCGGAGGAGATGCTGTTCGGCGGTCGGGGTGGCGTTGTCGAGGTCGGTCGCGTCCCCCAGCGTCATGCACGCCTTGGCGACCAGGGAGGGCATGGGATGACCGAGGAGGGTCATTCCTTCGGAGAGGGAGACGAGGTCGGAGACGCCGCACCGCCCCTGAAGGGCGCGTTCGATCACGGTCGCGGCGAATCCCCGCATGACGCCCTCCGTGAAATCGGCTTCGACCGGGGGGTCCTTCATCGCGGCGAGCAGTCCGGGCACGGTGCCGATCATGCAGACCAGCAGGAATTCCTCCTTCGAAGCCTGGGCGGCGACGCTGGC
>CAXNDY010000218.1:0-3384 GCA_964201095.1 Saccharofermentanales bacterium | reverse complement strand
GCCGATCATCAGCGCGTCCAGTCCGCCGTGCCCTACCCCGAAGCCGATGCCGTCGACCCAGCGACGGGCCTTCTTCAGCAGGAACAGGAACGCGAGCAGGCGGCCGGTCTCCTCGAAGATCCCCGCCATGAGTCCGCCGTAGAGTGAGTAGACCAGAGGGTCGCCGGTCAGGAAGGCGGACGTGGAGGGGATCAGCTGGAGCAGGACGACGTGGACGAGTTTCTCGAGGACGGCCGAGAACAGGAAGAAGACGCCGGCGCCGACCAGCACCGTCGTGAATCGCACCTTGGCCTTCCGGACCACAAGAACCGTCAGTACGATGGGCAGAGCGACCGAAAGCAGCATGGAGACGAGGATGGCGGCAATCACGAGCGGGTCGATCGCGTTCATTCCGCAGTTCTCTCCTGGTACCTCTCGTACCAGACGGTCTCTTCCAGCGGCTTGCGGGTCGTGCGGGGGCGCACATCGGCCGCCTTCTCGTGCGTGTGCCCGACTGCCAGGAGGTTGATGGGCTCGAGGTGCGCGGGGAGGTCGAATTCACGGCGCACGACATCCGGGTCGAAGGCGCAGACCCACAGCGTTCCGAGCCCGAGTTCCGTGGCCTCGAGCATCATGTGGGTCGTGACGATGCTGGTGTCGATGTCGGTCAGCGTCTTGCCGTCGAAACGCCGCTTCCAGACGTCGTCGTGGTCCGCGCAGACGAGGATCGCGAGCGGGGCGCCGTAGACGTTGGCGCCCTTGCGGAGGCGCTCAAGTCCGTCCTTCTGGCGGATGACGATCAGTCGCTGCGGCTGGTAGTTGGCACCGGTCGGGGCGAGCCGGCCCGCCTCGAGGATCAGGGCGAGTTGTTCTTCGGTGACGGGTTCCTCGGTGTATTTGCGGACGGAAAAGCGCTTGCGGACGATTTCCATGAAATCCATGGGGTTCACCTCTTTCGGAGAGCGGTCGTGGGTCGTACACCTGAACTATATCGCTTCCGATGGGCTGCGGGCAAGGGCGGAGGGCAAACGAAACCCCATGTGCGCAGATTTCATGGAATGCGTGCATATACAGCGCTCGGGATTCACGGTAGACTCGATGCAGACCAATACCCTAACGGAGGCGAAAAGGCATGGCGGTTTCAACGACGTCCACGGCTACCTATTTCGACCGAATGATGGAGGCTTCGCGCAAGCCGGATTTCGACCAGTTCCTGCGCGTTCTCGAGCGCAAGGCGCCGGACCGGCCGACGATGTTCGAGTTCTTCCTCAACGACGCGCTGTACGGGCGTCTTGCGGGCGATCTGCCGGTGAAGGGCGAGGACTCGACGGCACGCGCGCTGCGGATCGCCCGCGCCTACGCCCGCGCCGGCTATGACTACGTGACGATCCACACCTCCGCCATCGAGTTCCCGACGGCGACGCCCGAGAAGGGGCATCTCAAGTCCGTCTCCATGAATACCTTCGCGAAGATCCACGAACGCGAGGACCTCGCGACCTACGCATGGCCCGACCCGGACGCGTTCGGCACGCCACACCTCGATGCGGTGGGGCCGAAGCTGCCGGAGGGCATGCGCATCGTGGCCTTCGGACCCGGCGGCGTGCTCGAGAACGTGACCTACATCATGGGCTACGAGAACCTCTGCATGCAGCTCGCGGACGACCCGGGACTGGTCGCCGAAGTGGCCGACGGCGTCGGCTCCCGACTGCTCCGCTACTACGAGCTCGCCGCGGCGCACCCCGCCGTGGGCGCGTGCATCGTCAACGACGACTGGGGCTTCAACACCCAGACGCTGATCTCCGTCGCCGACCTGCGCAGGTACGTCACGCCGTGGCACAAGAAGATGGTCCAGGCCATCCACGCCGCCGGCAAGCCCGCGATCCTGCACTCCTGCGGCCAGCTCGAGGGCGTCATGGACGACATCATCGACGACATCGGGTTCGACGCCAAGCACAGCTACGAGGACACGATCCTGCCGGTGGAACAGGCCTACGCCCGCTACGGCTCCCGGATCGCCATCCTCGGCGGCATCGACGTGGACTTCATCTGCCGGAACCCCCCGGATGCCGTTTTCGAACGCGCCCGCCGGCTTCTCGACCAGACGGGCTGCCGTGGCTACGCGCTCGGGTCCGGCAACAGCATCCCCTACTACGTGCCCGACGAAGGCTGGGCCGCGATGGTCTGCGCGGCGCTCGAAGGCTAGGGACATGCCCGAGTTCCGACAGGTACCGATCCCCGCCACGCGCGACCCGTTCGTCAATGCGCAGCTCACGCCCGCCGGGCTCGACCGCGAGACCGGAGAGGAGCGTTTCTGGGCATCGACCTGGAACGCGAACTCCGGATGCACCGGCGTGCTGATCACCCCCTCGGGGAAGAACCGCGTCTACCGCTTCGACGTCGACCGCGGTCAGTTCGGATACTATGGCGCGGCCTACGTCGGAGACGACGTCCTGTATCTCTGCGGATTCATGGACGAGATCGTGAGACTCGACCTCGAGACGGGGGAGACCACGGCCTGGAAAACGGGGCTGCCCCACGACCTGTCCGTGAGCGGCATGGTCCACGACCCGGCGACCGGTCACATCTTCAACGCCGCCTACTGCGAGGCGGACTTGAAGCGCAAGGCCTTCGTCTTCGACGTCAAGACCTCGACCGTCGTCGCCCGGCTCGACGACCTGCCTTTCCGCAACAACCAGCTCCGGTTCTGCATCCCGAACGTAGACGGCACCTACACCTTCGCCAATGTGATCCCCGACGTCGAGCTGGCCCGCTGGGATCCGGCGCTCGATGCGGTCGAGATCGTGCTCGAAAGCCACCACCCCGAAGGTTCCCAGCAGCATGACACGTGCGTGCTGATGCGGCGTCCGGATGGGGCCATCTACGTGCCCTACCGGGGTTGGTTCGACCCGCTGCGACGGGTGTTCGTCGAGGGACGGCTCGCGACGCGGGAGGCGACCTGGTTCGCGCTTCGGGGCGGCGTGGCCTACGGGGCCGAGCAGAGCGACAGCGGCAACTCGGTGCTGCTGCGCTGGGACATCGGAAGCGGAGCTCTCCGCAAGGTTGCCGAGATCCCCGATTCGCTGTCCTACAATTTCCGGATGACCCGGGAAGGGCGCATCGTCTGCGTCAACCTGTACGGCTATTTCTACCGGGTGGACCCCGAGACGGCCACCATCGAAGGCTCGCTCAAGCTCGACACGGACGCCGTCGGCCGCATCGACTGCCTGCGGCGGATCGACCGCAGGCGCCTGCTGTGCACGCCCTTCATCACCCAGCGATTCTACGGGATCGACCTGGATGAGGGGACCGGCCGCGACCTCGGTCGTGCCGGAGGCGGTTTCGGTGAGGTCATGGAAACGGCGGAGCTGGGCGGGACGATCTACATGGCCACCTACACCAGGGGCC
>CAXNDY010000217.1:0-3394 GCA_964201095.1 Saccharofermentanales bacterium | reverse complement strand
GCCGGGTTGATCTCGAGGATCCGCTCCTTCATGGCGTCGACCTTGAATCGGCCGATCGTCTTCCGGGTGGCGTGCAGTTGGCGGTTCAGGTTGGTGAGGCAGATGCGGTCGTCGTCGACGAGCACGAAATGGCCCACGCCTGCGCGCACGAGTCCCTCCACGGCGTAGGTTCCCACGCCGCCGATGCCGAAGACCGCGACGCGGCTCGTCGCCAGCTTGTCGAGCGCCGCGCGCCCGATCAGCAGTTCGGTTCTGGAAAAGGCGTGCAGTCGACCGGCCATCCGTCCTCCGTGGGTCTCGTGGGTCCGCTGGGGGTCCCGAAGGCTCCGGCTCCGACTCCGGTCAGCCCTTCAGCGTCAGGAGCGCCTCGTAGACCTCCTGGGAGTGCCCTTCGGGCTTCACCTTGGCGAAGACCTTGCGGACCGTCCCGTCGGGACCGATCAGGAAGGTGCTGCGCAGGATGCCGAAGTACTTCTTCCCGTAGTTGTTCTTCTCGCCCCAGGCGCCGTAGGCTTCCGCCGCAGCGTGCTCCGGGTCGGAGAGGAGCGTGAAGGGCAGACCGTAC
This sequence comes from Saccharofermentanales bacterium, assembly GCA_964201095.1. Lineage (GTDB taxonomy): Bacteria > Bacillota > Clostridia > Saccharofermentanales > UBA5734 > CAILLO01. The sequence continues at coordinate 2,829 of CAXNDY010000217.1, read as the reverse complement.
TTGGTCGAAAACCTCCGGTGGCTCGCCGCGTCATCCGGGCTCACGCCGAGGACCACCGCGTCGACGCCTTCGATCCGGTCGAACGCGTCCCGGAAGGAGCAGGCTTCGACCGTACAGCCGGGCGTATCGTCCTTCGGGTAGAAATAGAGTACCACAGTTCGTCCCTGGAAATCCGCAAGCGAAACCGCCTTGCCGTCCGGGTCGTTCAGTGTGAATGCCGGAGCCTTGTCGCCTTCCTGGATCATGTCCTTCATGCCTCCTCGAAATCCGCCGCGTTCTTCCGCAGCCCATGTCTGCAGTGTAGACCTTTCGCGCTCGTCCTTGCGGCGCCTCGGTTACGGGGAATGCAAATTGACACGGGCCGCTCCGTGGTGATACCATTCCCCCCGGAGAGATGGCTGAGTGGTCGATAGCGCTCGCCTCGAAAGCGAGTGACCCTGTGAGGGGTCCAGGGGTTCGAATCCCCTTCTCTCCGCCAATCGCATATTCAGTGGGAGGTTCACGATGAAGCACCGCATCCGGTTCGTGCCGATCGTCCTCGCTCTTTCTCTCGTCCTCGCTCTTGCGCTCGGCGCCTGCAGCGCGCCCGCCGCTTCCGCCGACTCTCCCTTCAAGTACTACAAGGCCGTGAACATCGGCATGACCCAGGCGCAGGTCGCCGCCGCAACCGGTCTGACCGGCGTGGCCGAGACCAGCTCCTTCGCACTTCCCAACACCTTCAACTACATGGATGCCGACAAGGTCTACGGAGTGTCCGTCGTCCTGACCGACGACCTGACGGTCTACTCGAAGACGGTCCTCTACCCCGACCACAAGGTGCTGGCCCCCCTCACGGCGAAGCCCATTTCCCAGACGCTGTGCGACGCCATCACGGACGGGATGCCGCGGGCCGAGGTCGTCGCCCTGCTCGGCGGACCCGGTGTCGAATGCAGCCGCACGGTCGATTCCAAGGACGGAACGACGCCCGTCGGCACCATCGAGCGCTGGGGAAACAAGGACGGCTCGATCATCCAGATCGCCTACACGAGCGACGACACCGCCCACACCGCGCTGTTCTTCAAGGGCAGGTAGTCCCGAAGGGCAGGTAGTCCGCTTCCCTTCTACAGGAAATGGCTTCCGTTGATCTTGAGTCCGAAGGACAGGCCGAGGAATTCGGCCGACCTGCGGCACATGAGCATGCGCGCCAGGAAGATCTCGAAATAGTCCATCAAGGCGCAGATCGACGTGTCGATGGTCAGGTCCAGGGTAATCGAGCGTTCAGCCGCGTCGAGCGCGAGCTTCGACTCGACCACGGCGTAGTTCACGCGGTCGTGGATGTCGAAGTCGGCCGCCTTGGGGTTGCGAACGCGGCTGCGGCGCACGTCGGACTTGTCGGCCAGGATCAGCGCGGCCGAGACGGGGCTGATGGCGTGGCCCGAGGATTCGTCGTGGTTTCCGATGGCACCCACCACGGTCGCCAGTTCGTCCGCCGGAAGCCCCATCTTGTCGAGGATGCGGAAGGCCATGACGGCGCCGCTCTGCGCGTGGTCCTTGCGGTTGACGACGTTGCCGATGTCGTGCATCCAGGCGGCGATGCGGGCGATGTCCACGGTCCGTTCCGGATAATCCAGCCGCCGCAGGATCATGGCGGCCGTGTCGACGGTCTTGCCGGCGTGGGCGAAGGAGTGTTCCGTGAAACCGAGGACCGAGAGGACTTCGTCCCCCTTACGGATGTAGACTTCGATCTCCTTGCTTTTCCGGACGTCTTCGAATGCGATCATGATGTGTTCCTTTCCCGGCGCGCCGGCCGGTCTCTTGCTTCTCATGGTCCGATGATACCATGCGGCGAGCCGGGACTGCCGCTGAGGGGACCTGTGCGAATGACGAATTTACACAGGTCTTTCCGGAATCGGGCTCTTCCTGTCGATGGTCATGGGGTCCTCCCGCAGTCTTCACACCATGGCACGTCACATCTGTTACCATGGGAACCGAGCCGCTCTGGTACGTTGGTGGCACGGTACGAGCGGACCTGGTAACGGCCGGAGTGACCGAATCCATTCAAGGAGGATACTACATGAAGAAATTCAGATGCACCGTTTGCGGCCATATCGTCACGGGGGATTCCGCCCCCGCGAAATGCCCCCAGTGCGGAGCGCCCGCGGACAAGTTCGTCGAGATCAAGGACGAAGCCATGGTCTGGGCCGATGAACACAGGATCGGCGTTGCCAAGGACGTGGACCCGAGAGTCGTCGAAGGTCTGCGCATGAACTTCACCGGGGAATGCACCGAGATCGGCATGTATCTCGCGATGTCGCGTCAGGCGGACCGCGAAGGATACCCGGAAGTCGCCGAAGCCTACAAGCGGATCGCATTCGAAGAGGCGGAACATGCCTCCAAGTTCGCCGAGCTCCTCGGCGAGGTGGTCTGGGCCGACACGAAGAAGAACCTCGAAGCCCGCGTACAGGCCGAATACGGCGCCACGGCCGGCAAGAAGGAGCTCGCCACGCTCGCGAAGCAGCTCAACTACGACGCGATCCACGACACCGTGCACGAGATGTGCAAGGACGAGGCCCGTCACGGCATGGCCTTCCAGGGCCTGTTGAAGCGCTACTTCAAGTAGGCAACGGTCCACGGACCGGTCAAGGAGAGAGGAGCCGCACTTCCGTTCGTCGGAAGGGCGGCTCCTCGTTTCTGCGCCGGGTCGGCTAGACGCTCCCTCCGCCGTACTGGATGCGCGAGGGATGCCAGGGGTCGTAGGGCAGGTCGTCGGCCAGTGTGACGACCGCGGGTCCGATCAGGTCCGGAAGGTAGACGCGCAGCCGTCCATCGGGCGTCGCGAGGTAGAAGGGC
>CAXNDY010000216.1:0-3394 GCA_964201095.1 Saccharofermentanales bacterium | reverse complement strand
TTCCTTCAGCCGCTCCTGTTCGGCCTTGATGGCCGCCAACTCGTTCTCCCGGGCCTTGCGGAGGCCCCCGTCCTCGATGAACCGGACGATCCCCTGCAGCTCCCGGCGATCGAACCAGGTGCCGTGGGGCTTGCAGTAGTCGACGACGATGCCGGAGCACCCGGCGAAGTTCCGGCGGTTCATGAGCTCGCCGCACTCCGGGCAGGGGACGTAGAACCGCCCGGGACGCTCGCCCGTGGACGTGGTGGTCGCTGCGGCCGGGTCCGGGGACGCGTGGACCAGGACTTTTTCCTGCTGCTCCCGGTCGTCGCAGATCTTCTGGAACGACGCCGTACTCAGCCAGATCCCTCCGCAGGCGTCGCATTCCTGGATCCGGGTGCCACCGATGTCGGCGGATCGGAGCGCTTCTGTGCAACGAGGGCAGGGGCGCTTCTTGTCGCTGTCGGCTTCACTGCGGTCCACGGCCGCGCCGCAGGACGGGCAGAACCGCGTGCCCTGGAAGACGGCGGTGAAGCAGGCCGGGCAGGAGGACAGGGTCAGGACCGACTCGCAGAAGGCGCAGCGGACCGCGTCGTCGGAGACGGCGGCTCCGCAGTTCGGACAGTGCATGGATTGCTTGGGGACTGGCTCCATTGTGCGACCTCGTGGCGGGTGGGGTGACTTCCACTATGGATTATAGTGCTTTTCCACCAGTTCGACGATGTCCTCCTTGGACAGCCCGAGGGACCGGTAGTATTCCAGGTCCTTGCGCAGCCGGTCGAGGACGAGTCCGTCGCGCTTCCTGTCCAGTTCCTTCGTGGGGAGGGGGGCTACGAAGCAGCCCTTTCCGACCATGGTGTGGATGAACCCCTTGCTTTCCAGCTCCTCCCAGGCGCGCTTGACGGTGATGACGCTGATCCGGAGGTCCTTCGCGACGGTGCGGATCGGGGGCAGGGCATATCCGCTCTCCAGTTGGCCGCGGATGATCTGGGAGCTGATCTGCTCGTAGATCTGCTGGTAGAGGGGCAGGTCGGAGGCCGTGGATACGACGACGTCCATGGGCGGTCACAGGTCCACTTTTTCGAAGAGGGTCGCGGATCTGCGATAGGTCCACCAATATGACAGCGCATAAACGGCTACTCCCGCGACGAGGATCGGGAGCTGGGCGAGCATGCGGGACGGGTCGGTCGTGTCGAGGCTTTCCTTCAAGGCGGGAACGAACTGCACCAGGACTTCGGCCGCGACGACATAGAGCGTGATGGCCGCACCGGCGACGCAGAGGGGGACGCCGACCTTGTAGGCGGTCCGGTAGAACATGGGAAGATAGATCGCGTTGAACAACGCGTACATGAGGAAGACGAGACCGAAGAAGGCGAAATTTGCCTCGATGCCGACGACGTTTCCGCCGCCGTTCGGGTTGATCGCGATGCTGAGAATTGCGAAGGGCACGGCGACGAGGATCTGGAAGAGTTCGATGATGGCGATGAACCAGAACCGCGCCTTCACGGCATCCCGCTTGCGGATGGGGAGGGATACGGTGAAGAGGATGTCCTTGGTCTCATTCCCCTTCAGGAAGACGAAGAAGATGGAGAGGCAGGTGTAGGCGAAGGCGACATAGTAGGGATAGGCCGGGATCAGGAGAAGGGTGCCGAGGAAGGGGAAGATGAACAGGGTGGGGTGGCGGGCCAGTTTGAGTTCCTTGTAGAGCAGGTCCTTCATCGACTTCTACCCCCTTTCGACATGGATCATGATGGACTCGAGGCTGGCGGGCGACACGTCGAGCTCCGATGAGACGCCGGCGCCGGTGCTGGGTCCGGCCTGGAGGTCGGAGGTCCGGATCAGTCCCGTGAACCCGAGCGGTGTCGACCGGCATCCGATCAGCCGGGAGGAGAGAGTGCTGGACAACTGGTCGCCGCGCCCCTTGACGATACGGTAGGACGCGAGCAGCTCGTCCTTGTCGGTGCATTCGATGATGCGCCCGTCCTTGATGTAGGTAACGAAGTCGGCGCATTTCTCGAGGTCGGACGTGATGTGCGTGGAGAACAGGATGCTCTTCTCGCCGTCCTCGATGAGTTCCTGGAAGAGCTCGAGCAGGTCGTCCCTGGATACGGGGTCGAGCCCGCTGGTCGGTTCGTCGAGGACGAGCAGCTGGGCGTGGTGCGACAGGGCCAGGGCCAGCGCGAACTTGACCTTCATGCCGTCGGACAGTTCGAACGCGCGCTTCGCGGAATCGAGTCCGAAACGCCGGAGGTAGCCTTCGAAGGCGGGTTGGTCCCAGTCGACATAGAAACGGCTCATCACGGACGCGATTTCCCGAAGCCGGACTCTCGGGTAATAGTCGACGCCGCCGAACATGAAGCCGATCTTCTGCTTGCAGGCGAATTCGTCCGTGGCGAAGTCCTTTCCGAGCACGGTGACGTGTCCGCTTTCGGGACGGACCAGGTTGAGCATGGACTTCAGGGTCGTGGTCTTGCCCGCGCCGTTGCGACCGATGAACCCCATGATGTAGCCCTTCTCCAGTGTGAAGGACACGTGGTCCAGCGTGAAGGTCGGGTATTTCTTCACGAGGTCCTGGACGACCAGCATTTCCATTCTTCGAATCGCCTCCTTGTATATTGTGCATACTGTATATGCACAATATACGGCGATCGCGCGAAGACGTCAAGCAGGGGGACCCGACGGGTCGTCGGATACGCACGCGCACCCATGAATGATAGAATCGAAGGCGAAGCACCGGAAGTAGCGGCCGCATGAGCCAGCTCGCGCGGCTCCGGCAGGAAAAGGAGCACATCATGAAGAAGACACGGGTCGCCATCATCGGCTGCGGCAAGATCGCCAACGCGGCGCACGGTCCCTCGTATGCGAAGAACCCCGACGTGGAGATCGCCTATTGCGTCGACATCCTGCCCGAGCGGGCGGAGGCGCTGGCGCGGACGTACGGGGACCCCGGAACGATGGCCATCACGGACTACCGCGAGATGCTGCGGGACCCGTCGGTCACGGTGGTGTCCGTCTGCGTGCCGAACTACCTGCATGCCCCGATCGCCGTCGACTGCCTGGACTCCGGAAAGAACGTCCTGTGCGAGAAGCCCGCCGCCATGGACTTCGCGCAGGTGCTGACCATGAAGGCCGCGGCGGACCGGAACCCCGGCCTGCTCAGCATCGGCGTCGTCAACCGCTTCAACACCGCCGTCAACAAGGTTCGGGACCTGATCCGCGCCGGTGACCTCGGCGAGGTGTACCATGTCTACTGCTCCTTCCGTTCGTTCCGGTCGATTCCCGGGCTGGGCGGACCGTTCACGACCAAGGAGAAGGCGGGTGGCGGGGTCCTCATCGACTGGGGCGTGCACTTCCTCGACCTGATCAACTACTGCGTCGAGTCCCCCGCCGTCCTGTCCGTGTCCGCCGCCGCCTA
>CAXNDY010000215.1:0-3400 GCA_964201095.1 Saccharofermentanales bacterium | reverse complement strand
CACGTCTTCGAAGGTCTGAGTGGAGTTGCTCACCTTCGGAATCATGATCTTTCCGATATCGAAATTCACGATGACGGAGTCCATACCTCCGATGTGGTCTTCGTGAGGATGGGTGCCGACCAGATAATCGAGTCTTGTGATTCCAAGATACTTCAGGTAAGCGACGAGGCCGGCTCCGTCGTTGTTGTTGCCTGCATCGATCAGCATGGCAAGGCCATCCGATCGGATGAGGATGCTGTCCGCCTGTCCGACGTCAAGGAAGCGAACCTCAAGCACGGGTAGCGCTAACGCTTCTGTAGGTGTCGGTAGCGGTTCCTGGGTTGCTGTTGCAGGAGGCTCCGTTGTCGTCTCAGGACTCGGTGTTGCGACTGTCGGAGCCGTTGGAGACAAGGTGTTCGATGGTGTCGATGGAAGAAGGTCCGCACACCCGGAAGTCGCAATGCCTATAAGCGAAAGAGTCAGGATTGTGACCAGAAAGATTGAGAAGAATCTGCGGGTTATCGTACCGAATTCGAATATCGATGTCGTCTTCACACTCACTCCAATCAAAACCCAAAATATCAATTTCTATCTTGCACTCAGTTCGGGACATTCACAAGGTGTGTCCGCATTTCCCGCTCATTGTACTTCCAGTGTTCGGTGGCTGATTTGTTTTACCTCACACCTTCCGCTTGCCCCCCCCCCGCCAGCACCCGTTCCACCTGGTCGATCCGCGCCGCAAGGCTCCCTTCCAGCAAGGTGTACCGCAGCCCGCGCGTCTCGAGGTCCTCGATGACCTGCTGCTGGAATTCGTGCCGCTTCACGTCGCCCGAGCGGTCCCAGGTGTCGTCGTACGGGATGTCGTCGCCGCACAGGAAGACGAGGTCGTAGCGGGACTCCGCCTGGCGCGCGAGTTCTTCGAGTCCGGGTAGCGCAGAGCCGTGGTAGTCGAGCGCGAACACGAAGGTCGTGATGGCGTTCGTGTCGACGAACAGGATGTTGCGGGCCGAGAGGAGCAGGGCCTCTTCCCTTTCGAGGTGTCTGCGGCCGATCTCGACGAGCTGCTCGGGCGAGAGGCGCCGGTCCTGCTGGTGGGTCTCCCAGTATTCGCGTCCGTATTCGGGCATGAACGCGGTGTCGTGCCGGAGCGCGAGGGACTGGGCCAGCGTCGATTTGCCCGTCGACGGCGCGCCGAGGAACACGACCTTCCGAATCAGGTCCTTGTAGACGAGGGGGTCCAGGAAGGCGCGGGCGGCATAGGGGTCTTCACGGATCTGCGTGGCGCGGATGGGGATGTGCGTCCGGGCCGGATCGACGAGGTGGTTGCGGGCGCCCAGCGCACGGGCGGTCGGTTCGCCGTAGGTCTCACTGGAGTAGAAGTCCGTTACGCCGCGGCCGGTAAGGAGATTGGCCAGATAGACATCGTGACGATGTTGGATTTCGGGGTCGTCGCCGGTTTCCTGCGGCCCGTCGGGGGCTTCCAGCACCGTGACGGTCGGGTGGAGCGCGCGGATCCAGCCCGCCCGCGTCGACAGGGGGATGTCGGTGAGGTCGGATGCGTAGACCACGACGAGGAGTTCGTCCACTTCGCGCAGCGCGGTTTCGATGAGATACTGGTGCCCCTTGTGGAGCGGCGCGAACTTGCCGAGCGTCAGACCGACGCGGGGCGTGGGGGCGACGGCGGGCTTCGGCGTCTTCGAGCCGCGTTGCCAGACGACCATCCCGTACACGCTGTTCACGAGGTACGCCGACCACATGACGACCATGGAGGCGGCATTCTCGGTGCCGGCGGCGGCCCGGAGGCCCCACATCGCCACGGAGACGAGGTTGACGAGGAAGAAGAGCCACCACTGCTCCCGATAGCGTCGGGCCATGAGGATCATCGCGACGATGGACAGGACGTTCGTGAATGCATCGAGAAACGGCGTGAACTGGCCCGGCAGGGTCGATAGCCACCCGCCGTAGACTCCGGTGCCCAGTGCGCAGATGGCGGCGACCGTGGCGACTCCCTTCGCGCCGAGGCGGCGCATCTCGACGGTCGCGCCGTGCAGCTTGTGACGCCACATGAGCCAGCCGACGAGCTGCATCGGCAGGAAGTACAGCGCGTTGAGCATGGTCTCGCCGTAGAGTCCGCTGGTGTAGCTCAGCCAGGCGTAGGTCGCCGAGTTGTACGCGCCGAACGCGTAGGTCCACACGTTGCCCTTCGCCGCGAGGACCACGCAGAGGATGCCGGTCAGGAACACGGTGAAACCGAAGACCGTGTCCTTCCAGAAGATGGACAGCGCGAGGGCGACCGCGGTGAAGGCCACGATCCAGATGCGCTCGTACCAGGACCAGTATTTCATGCAGGCCTCCTGACGGTGGGGGGAGCGGGAAGCGGAAGTGCGAGATGTTGCCTATCGGTCCCGGATGTCTCCCGACAGCAGCCATTGCAGCGCATTCACCCTTCGAATGCCTCCATAATCGGCTTCCGGGTCTTCGTCCAATGTCAGGATCCACTTTGGGTAATGGTCCTTGATGCTCTGCAGGGATTTCAGTTCCCTGGCCAGCGTCGTCTCGTCCCGCACCGATGCGGCGACCTGATAGTAGGCCATTCCCTTCTGATCCATGACCACGAAATCGACTTCGCATTCACCGATCCGACCGACCCGGACGTCGCAGCCTCGGCGGATCAGTTCCAGAAAGACGACGTTCTCCAGAATGTGTCCTATGTCTGCATTCCGCCGTCCGATCAGCATGAAGCGCAGGCCGATGTCGACGACGTAGTATTTTTCGAGAGTCGCCAGGTGCTGCCTGCCTTTGATGTCGAACCGCTTGGCCTGATAGACGATCAGGCTGTCCAGAAGTCCCCGTACGTACTTCTCCACGGTCTTCGGGTCGATCTTCCGACCTTCCGAAGTCATGGTGTTGGCGATCTTCGCCGTGGACAGCGAATTCCCGATATTGTCGAACACGAATCTCGCGACGCTCTCCAGCATCAGGATGTCGGGAATCCGGAGCCGCGCGGCGACGTCCTTCAGCATCACCGAGTTGTAGATGCCGCGGAGGTATTCCGCGATATCGGCACGCCTTCCCGCAAGCTGCATCGTATAGGGGAACGAACTGTTCTCCAGGTACTTCGAATACTTCTCCTGCGTCGACATCGGGTTCTTCGCTGCGTCGATCTCCTCCAGAGCCTGGACATACTCCCGGAAGGAGAGCGGCAGCATCCTGAGTTCGATGTACCGTCCCGACAGCAGCGTCGCGAGCTCCCCCGACATGAAATACGCGTTGGACCCGGTGATATAGAGGTCCACGTTGGTCTTGATGAACAGACTGTCGACCGCCTTCTCGAAGCTTTCCACGTGCTGGATCTCGTCGAGGAAGACATAGTTCATCCTGTCGGGGACCAGGCGCGACCGCACATGCTCGTAGAGGCTTT
>CAXNDY010000214.1:0-3431 GCA_964201095.1 Saccharofermentanales bacterium | reverse complement strand
CAGGTACAGCAGGGTCTCGGAGCCGAGCATCTCGACGACTTCGACGGACGCGGTGACCTTGGTGTCAGGGGAGATCGCGATGTGGGCTTCGTCGTCGCGGATCGCTTCGGGACGGACGGCCATGACGACTTCCTTGCCGATGTATTCGCGGACGATCGGAAGCTTCGCCTTGTCGGCGGGGAGCTTGATCGAGGTGTTGTTGAAGGTCAGCCACAGGTCGCCGTTCTTCTCGGAGAGCATGGAGTTGAAGAAGTTGATCTGCGGGGTGCCGAGGAAGCCGGCGACGAACATGTTGAGGGGCTTGTCGTACAGGGACAGGGGGGAGTCGACCTGCTGGACGAAACCGTCCTTCATGACCACGATGCGGGTACCCATCGTGAGGGCCTCGGTCTGGTCGTGCGTGACGTAGATGAAGGTGGTCTGCAGGCGCTGGTGCAGCTTGGTGATCTCGATTCTCATCTGCACGCGGAGCTTGGCGTCGAGGTTGGACAGCGGCTCGTCCAGGAGGAAGACCTTGGGTTCGCGGACGATCGCGCGGCCGAGGGCGACGCGCTGGCGCTGGCCGCCGGAGAGGGCCTTGGGCTTGCGGTCGAGCAGGTGCTCGATCTCGAGGATGCGGGCGGCTTCATGCACGCGACGCTTGATGTCGTCCTTGGGGACCTTGCGGAGCTTGAGACCGAAGGCCATGTTGTCGAACACGGTCATGTGGGGGTACAGGGCGTAGTTCTGGAACACCATCGCGATGTCGCGGTCCTTGGGCTGGACGTCGTTGACGAGACGGTCGCCGATGAAGATCTGGCCTTCGCTGATCTCCTCGAGGCCGGCGATCATGCGGAGGGTCGTGGACTTTCCGCAACCGGAAGGACCGACGAGGATGATGAACTCCTTGTCCGCGATGTCGAGGGTGAAGTCGCTGACCGCGATGACGCCGCCGTCGTATTTCTTGAAGACGTTCTTGAGTTCGACACTGGCCATGAGATACCTCCAGAAGGATCGCGCCCGAAGGCGCAGGGCTACGGTATGGACTGCACGAATAGGATAACACCTGCTACTCCATCCTGCCATATGCGAAAGTCACCAAACATGTCGGGAGGTTTTTCAGCATTTCGTCCACTTGGGCCGACCCTACCGCCATTCAGAAGGGTCTTCCGTACAGTGGACCGGCACATCCCCTACGCTTTCCATACGGATTCCCTGCATCCGGAAGATGGAACGCGTGCGGATTGCCACTTGCACGGTTGCATAATTATACAATATAATGCATTTTTATTATCTTCGACCCCCCGGAGGGGCGATAGTATAATGAAGCTATCGGAGAGATCGGAAAGAACGGAGGTCGGACGCAGATGGCAGGAACCGCTCGCATCGGAATCGTGGGAGCCACCGGGTACGTGGGACTGGAACTGGTCCGCCTTCTGGTCGGACACGGCGGTTTCCGGCTGTCGGAGCTCGTCTCCCAGAGCCACGTCGGCACCCCCTTCTCCGACGTCCACCCCGCCTTCCGCTCGCTCGTCGACATACCATGCTCGGACCTCTCCGTCGAGCGCCTCGCGCAGACCTGCGACTTCGTGGTCACGGCGCTCCCCCACGGCGTCTCCTCGGTCGTCGTCCCCCAGCTTCTCGACAAGGGTCTGCGCGTCCTCGACCACAGCGGGGACTTCCGCTACAGGGACGCCACCGTCTACGAGGCGGCCTACGGACTGAAGCACCCCCGGCACGACCTGCTGGCCGAAGCCGTTTACGGATTGCCCGAATTCCATCGCGACCGCATCCGCACCGCGCGGGTCGTCGCGAATCCCGGCTGCTACCCCACCTGCACGCTGCTCGGCCTCGTGCCCCTGCTGCGCGCCGGACTCGTCGACCCCGCCACGATCGTCGTCGACGCGGTCTCCGGCATCTCCGGCGCCGGCCGCAAGGCGGACGTCCCGTACCTCTTCACGGAAAGCGCGGAGAGCTTCAAGGCCTACGGCGTCACGGGCCACCGGCACCGCTCCGAGATCGAGCAGGAGCTTTCCTCCGCCGCCGGCTCGCCGGTCGCGATCACCTTCGTCCCGCACCTCGCCCCCATGAAGCGCGGCATGCTGGCCACGATCCACGCCTCCGTCCGGCCGGGCGTCGACGAGATGCGGCTCCGCGGGGTCTTCCGGGACGCCTATGGCGCCGAACCCTTCGTCCGCCTTCTCCCCCCGGGCGTCTTCCCCGAGACGCGCAGCACGACCGGGACGAACTTCGCCGACCTCGGTCTCCACCTCGACCTCCGGACCGGCCGCGCCACGGTCCTGTGCGCCATCGACAACCTCGGAAAGGGTGCCGCCGCGCAGGCGCTCCAGGCCCTCAACCTCATGGCCGGGTTCGACGAGACGCAAGGTCTCCGCCTCCCCGCACTGGCCCTTTAGGAGGAATCCATGGAAGACATGCAGGCCCTGATCGGCAAGGCCAACATCCTCGTCGAGGCCCTTCCCTATATCCAGAGCCTCGCCGGCAAGACGGTCGTCATCAAGTACGGCGGCAACGCCATGGTCAACGATACGCTGAAGAACTCCGTGATGGAGGACATCACGCTGCTCAAGTTCATCGGCATCAATCCCGTCGTGGTGCATGGCGGCGGTCCCGACATCAATTCCATGCTCGACCGTCTCGGCATCCGGAGCGAATTCCGCAACGGCCTGCGCGTCACCGACGCCGAGACCATGTCGGTCGCCCAGATGGTCCTCGTCGGCAAGACCAACAAGGAGATCGTCTCGATGCTGAACCGCAAGGGCGCCCACGCCGTGGGCATCTGCGGCATCGACGGCAAGCTGATCGAGTGCGAGCGCATGACGGAGGGCAGCGACGGGCAGCCCGCCGACCTCGGATACGTCGGACGGATCGTCCGCATCAACACCAGGGTGCTGACCATGCTCGCCAACGACGAGTACATCCCCGTCGTGGCGCCCATCGGCATCGGTCCGGACGGCGAGAGCTACAACATCAACGCAGACACGGTCGCCGGCGAGATCGCCGCGGCGCTCAAGGCGGAGAAGCTGATGACGCTGACCGACGTCGAGGGAGTGCGCGGCAGGGGCGAGGACGGGCTCGACGCCGTGATCCCCGTGCTGACCGAAGAGGACATCGGGCGCATGATCGCAGCCGGCGCGATCTCCGGCGGGATGATCCCGAAGGTGCTCGGGTGCCTCGATACCGTGAAGCGCGGCGTCGGGCGGGCCCACATCATCGACGGGCGCATCCCCCATTGCCTGCTGCTCGAGATCTTCACCAACAAGGGCATCGGCACCATGATCATGAAGGAGCGACGACCCTACCACACCGGCGAGATCCTGTAGGAACCCCGGGGGCGCTTCGCCGAAGCCGCTCCACATGAAAAGAGGAGAGGACCGATGGAAGGGACGAATCACGAAGGGTCGGTCGACCGGCTTCTGCAGGCCGTGGTC
>CAXNDY010000213.1:0-3458 GCA_964201095.1 Saccharofermentanales bacterium | reverse complement strand
ACAGAAGCGAGGTCGAGACCATGGGCAATTGGCGATTCCACACCCCCGACGGCGTCCAGGACGCACTTCCGGACGACTGCGCGAGGAAGCGCGCCATGGAAGGCGCGATCCGCACGGTCTTCGCCGCGCGGGGCTACCTCGAGGTGGAGACCCCCGGTCTCGAATTCCACGACGTGTACGCAGCGGGCCGCGGCCTCGCGCCCCAGGAGGGGCTCTTCAAGCTGTTCGACGCCCAGGGCCGCATCCTCGCGCTGCGCTACGACGGCACGGTACCCGTCGCCCGGCTCGCGGCGACGCTGCTGAAGGACGAGGCACCCCCCCTGCGCCTCGCCTACATCGGCAACATGGTCCGATTCGCCGGGTCGGGCGGCGGCAAGCAGAGCGAGTTCACCCAGGCCGGCGTCGAACTCATGGGCCCGCAGACCGCCGAAGCCGATGCCGAGATCATCGCGACCGCCATCGCGTCGGCCCGCGCGGCCGGCATCGAGGACCTGCAGGTCGCCATCGGACAGGTCGGATTCTTCAAGGCGCTGCTCGAGGAGTGGGGTGTCTCCGACGAGGACGCCGAGCCGCTGCCGGCCCTGATCGACGCCAAGGAGACGCTCGCGATCGAGGAAGTGGCCGATGCCCTCGGCCTGTCCGACGCCGCCCGCGAGGTGCTGTCGACGATGGCCTCCTTCGAGGGGACGTTCGACGCCCTCGACCGCTTCGAGGCGCTGACCGACAGCCCCCGCGCCCTGGCCGCGCTGCGCAACCTGCGCGACGTGCTCCGTCTCCTCGAGGAGGACGGGCTTCTGCGCTACGTCTCCGTCGACCTCGGGATGCTCCAGAGCCTCGACTACTACACCGGCATCATCTTCAAGGGCTTCACCTACGGCATCGGATTCCCCATCCTGTCCGGCGGCCGCTACGACAACGTCGTGGGCGAGTTCGGTCGCGCGCTGCCGTCGACGGGCTTCTCGCTGGGCGTGAACCTGATGATGGCGGCGTTGAGGCGCCAGGGGACGCTGCCCGAAAGGGCCGGCCCCGACGTCTGGTTCGGGTATGACGCGTCCGTGCGGACGAAGGCGATGGCCTACGTCGCGAAGGAGCGTGCGTCCGGCCGGCGCGTGGCCTGCGACGTGCAGCGCCTGTCCGAGGAGGACCTGCGGGCCGAGGGCGCGCGGCGCGGCATCGACTGCGTGCGGTACATGACCCGGAACGGGGAGGTGCGCTAGGTGGACAAGGCGAACGGGACCCTCACCATCGCGCTGTCGAAGGGGCGCCTCGCGGAACAGACGCTCGGCCTGCTCGAGGCCGCGGGCTATGACGTATCGTGCGCGCGCTCCGGTTCGCGCAAACTGATCCTCGAGGACGAGGCCGGGGAGCTGCGGTTCATCCTGGCCAAGCCGGCCGACGTGCCGACCTACGTGGAATACGGGGCCGCCGACATCGGCGTGGTGGGCAAGGACACCCTGCTCGAGGAGGGTCGGCGCCTCTACGAGGTGCTGAACCTCGGCTTCGGCGCCTGCCGCCTGTGCGTGGCGGGGCCGTCCTGGATGAAGGGGAAGCTCGACGGGATCCCCAACAAGCGGGTCGCCACGAAGTACCCGCGGATCGCCCGCGAATACTTCGAACTCAAGAAGCGCGAGAGCGTGGAGATCATCAAGCTCAACGGCTCGGTGGAGCTCGCGCCGCTGGTGGGGCTTTCCGAGGTCATCGTGGACATCGTCGAGAGCGGGCGCACGCTGCAGGAGAACGGACTCGAGGTGCTGGAGACCATCGCGGACGTCAGCGCCCGGATGGTCGTCAACCGCGTGAGCCTCAAGATGAAGGCGGAGCGCATCGGGGTGCTGGTGGCAGCGGTCCGCGCCGAGCTGGCGCGCACGGGGGTGAAGGGATGAGCGGCATGGAGAAGGTGGCCGGGCTGCGGCCGAGGATCCTGCGGGCGGCGACGTCCGAGGAGTTGGACCTCGCCATCGCGGCGCTGGGCGTGCGCGGCAAGATGGAGCGCACCGACGTCGTCGCGACGGTGCAGGGCATCCTCGACGACGTCCGCGCCCACGGCGACGCCGCCCTGTGCACCTATACCGCGCGGTTCGACAAGGTGACCGTCGGCGCCGTGGACCTGCGGGTGACGCCGGCCGAGTTCGAGGCCGCCTTCGAGGCGGTCGACCCCGACCTGCTCGCCGTCATGGAGCGCGCCGCGGCCAACATCCTCGCCTTCCACGAACGCCAGCGCGAAACGGGCTTCGAGACGGAAAGCTCGCCCGGTGCGCGCGTCGGCGTCCGCGTCACGCCGCTCGCCACGGCCGGCATCTACGTCCCCGGCGGCACGGCGCCGCTGCCGTCGTCGGTCCTCATGAACGCCATCCCCGCGAAGGCCGCCGGCGTCGACCGCCTCGTGATGTGCACGCCGCCCCGCATCGACGGTTCCGTCGCGCCGGTGATCCTCGCCGCCGCCCGGCTCGCCGGGGTGGACGAGGTCTACCGCGTCGGGGGCGCCCAGGCCGTGGCCGCCATGGCGTACGGCACGGCGACGGTCCCGCGGGTGGACAAGATCTGCGGCCCGGGCAATCTCTGGGTCAACACGGCGAAGCGCCTCGTCTACGGCCAGGTCGACATCGACATGTTCGCCGGTCCCAGCGAGATCCTCATCGTCGCCGATTCCACCGCCGTTCCCGCCTTCGTGGCCGCCGACCTCCTGTCCCAGGCCGAGCACGACGTGCTCTCCTCCGCCATCGTCGTCACGACCGACGCCGCGCTAGCCGAACGGGTCGCCGACGAGACCGCCCGCCGCGCCGCCCTGCTGCCGCGCCTCGCCATCCTCGAGCGCTCGCTCGCCGACTACGCCGGCATCGTCGTCGTGCCCGACCTCGCGGCCGCCGTCGACTTCGCGAACCGCCTCGCGCCCGAGCACCTCGAGCTGTGCGTCGCCGACCCGGACGCGCTGCTCCCCCTGTTCCGCAACGCCGGCGCCATCTTCGTCGGGCCCTACTCGCCCGAACCGCTCGGCGACTACTACGCCGGTCCGAACCACGTCCTGCCGACCAGCGGCACCGCCCGCTTCTTCTCGCCGCTGTCCACCCAGGACTTCCAGAAGCGGACCAGCGTCCTGCGCTACACCCGCGAGGCGCTCGAGCGCAGCGCGTCCGACATCGCCGCCTTCGCCGACGCCGAGGGCCTCGCCGCCCACGCCGATGCCATCCGCGTCCGTTTCGGCACCGACCGCGCGCGCAGGCCGGAGCGGCCCGATGGTCCCGCGTCCGCGCCCGGCCCCTCCGGGGAGGCGCGCCCATGAGCCGCCTCTGGAGCCGCAAGGCCGCCTCCGTCTCGCCCTACGTCCCCGGGGAGCAGCCGCAGGACCGGCGCTACATCAAGCTCAACACCAACGAGAACCCCTATCCGCCGTCGCCCGCCGTCGAGAAGGCGCTGCGGGAGTTCGACGCAGCGACGCTGCGGCTCTACCCCGACCCCAC
>CAXNDY010000212.1:0-3472 GCA_964201095.1 Saccharofermentanales bacterium | reverse complement strand
GCCGACGCACTTCTTCGTGTCCACGATGCTCAGTCCGCAGTGCAGGCACCGCTGGGTCTCCAGGCGGATCTGCTCTTCAGTGAGACCCCGGCGCAGGTCCTCGAAGGTCTTCCTCGCCGCGGCGTGGTCGACTTCTCCCGTATTCTGACGCGGAATCCGGTCGTACCCTTCCATCTCCAGACTCTGCGGATCCAACGCCGAATACTCCCGTTCCCTGCAGGTCGTCAGGTTGCGCCCCTGCAGGAACCGGTGGATGGAAATCGCACCCTGCTTGCCCATCGCGATGGCGTCGATGGCGAACTTGGGTCCGGTAACGACGTCCCCACCGGCGAAGATGTCCTCGGACGCGGTCTGGTAGGAGATGTCCGCGACCCGGACGCGACCGCGCTCGTCCACCAGCGCCATTTCCCCCTTCAACAGCTCGCCCCAGTCGATGACCTGACCGACCGCGAGCAGCACGCTGGAGGCAAGGACCGTCGTGGTCGCGTTCTCGTCGTAGCGAGGCGCGAAGCGGTGATTCGCATCGAACACGGACGTACACTTCTTCAGTTCCAGGCCGGTCACCCCGCCCTGGTCGGAAAGGAAGCGCTTCGGGCCCCAGCCGTTGTGGATCGCGATCCCCTCGTCCATCGCCTCGAGGCGTTCCTCGAGCATGGCCGGCATCTCCACTTCGTTCTCCAGGCAGAACATGTCGACGGTGGATGCGCCGGATCGGATCGCCGACCGGGCGACGTCGATGGCGACGTTGCCGCCTCCGATGACGACCACGGGTCCCTTCAGTCTCAACTTTCCGAAGTGTACCCGGCGGAGGAAGTCCACACCGTTCTCCACTCCGTCCAGGGTCTCGCCCTCGAGGTGGATCGTGGCGCCCTTCTGGGCTCCGATGGCCAGATAGAAGGCCTTGAATCCCTCCGTGCGCAGTTGGCCCAGCGTCACGTCCTTCCCGACCTCCACGCCCGTCCGGAATTCGATGCCGAGGTCCTTCAGCGTTTCGATCTCGGCCCCGATCACGTCCTTGTCCAGACGGAAGGAGGGGATTCCGAACGTCAGCATGCCGCCCAGCACCTTCTCCTTTTCCAGCACGGTCACGGAGTACCCCTCCGCGGCCAGGTAATAGGCGCAGGACAGACCCGCCGGACCGGCGCCGACGACCGCCACCCGGCTCCCGGCCTTCACCGTGCCGTCGTACTCGGTGTGGATCGCCGGCACGAACCGTACCCCGGCGTCGAGTTCCTGGTCGGCGATGAACATCTTGATCGCATCGATGGCGAGCGGTTCGTCGATCTCGCCGCGCGTGCACTCGGACTCGCAGGGATGCGGGCAGATGCGGCCGCATACGGCGGGGAACGGGTTGTCCTTCTTGATCAGCTCCAGGGCCGCCTTGTAGTCGCCCTCGGAAGCCTTCCGGATGTAGCCCTGGACGGAGATATGCGCTGGGCATCTCGTCTTGCAGGGCGCGGTGCCGCGGTTCGTCACCAGGGTGCGGGCGCGGTAGTCCGGGTCCCAGTCGTCCTTGCCCCAGGCCGTGTCGAAGGAGGTGTCGTACTCGTCGATCTGAACCCCCGCTTCCTTGCACAGACCGTCTCCGAGGCGGACGGCGTTGACGGGGCAGATGTCGACGCACGCGCCGCATGCCGTGCACTTCTCCTTGTCGATCCTCGCACGGAAGTTCGACGCGCTGAACGCGCCGCCCCCGAACTGCCGCAGGGTCTTGAAGCCGCTGCAGGAGCAGCCGCAGCAATTGCAGATGTAGGAGGACTCGTTCATGCCCTCGGTCGCGAACACGGTATGGACGAGTCCGGCCTTCTCCGCCTTGTCCAGGACCGCGATGGCCTCCTCCTTCGTGACGTATCGGCCGCGGCCCGTCCGTACGTAGTATTCGGCGTGGGGGCCCAGCTGCATGCAGACGTCCTCGATCGGATGCTCGCAGCCGACGCCCGTGAGCTTGGTCGCGGTACGGCATGCGCAATCGCAAACGCTGATCTTGTCGTACTTGTCGATCAGGTTGAGGACGACTTCATGGGAGAGGACCTTCTGCTGCGCGCCGATCTCCCGCATGACGGGGGCGACCTTCATGAGACCTCCGTCGATCGGCGACATGAGCTTGGTCATGCCAGCGGTCTCCTCGGTGGCGAGGATGAAGAGCCTGGCCATCTCCACATCCATCGTCCGGCGGTCCATCAGGTACTCGTAGATGCCGGGAATGTACGGTGCCAGGCGATAGTATGGCTTTCCGTCCACGAAATGGGCGAAGATGCTGCCGTGGTCGGCCATGTTCCACAGCATGTCCGCCACTTCCCTTTCAGGACGTCCTACCTTTTTCGCATAGTCTTCGGCGGAAATGGGTGTCCGCGTCAGGTGCATGCCCAGCTCGCACTCCTCTTCGGAGATCAGCCGTGCCAGGATCTTCGCCCAGACGGACTCGTTCGATACGGGGCCGAAGTAGAGACCTCCGTGCAGGCCGATGTAGTTGGCGAACTTCGCATAGCTGTTCCTCTTCATCGTGAACCTCCTCGCGCGGACCTTCCGCCGGTGGTATACTGTTTAGGACATGTCCTAATTGAAGGTAAACCACATTCCTCCACCTGTCAATACAGGACCTTGACAACAGGTCGTGAGGAAACTAGGCTTGGCTGAACGCACCGGAACGGAGGGGATGGATTGGCGATCGACACGCGCAGGCTGATTCTCGAGAAGAGCTATGTCCTGTTCCAACGACAAGGCTACTCCGCCACCAGCATGCGGCAGATCGCCCTCGCCTGCGGCATCTCCGTCGGCAACCTCTGCTACCACTTCAAGAAGAAGGAAGACCTCTTCATGAGCTTCTACATGGAGCTCTTCACCACCTTCTCGCAGAACCTCGGTCCGACGTCGGACGTCGACCTGGACCCGTGGGTCGGCTTCATCGCCCGCGAATACTGCTTCCTCTATAAATGCGCCTTCGATTCCGATTTCCGGGACTCCTACACCGAAGCCATCAACATCCCGACCCTCCGGGACGAATACATCCGCCTTCACGACGAGCGGTTCCGCGACATCTTCGGTCCAGACCGGCTTCCCGCTGCTACAAGGGAAGTCCACACCGCCTCCGTGGTCGTCTGCGCCGCCGAGTTCCAGCTCATGGACGCCTATGCCAGGCACGGCGACGGCACCGGCTTCGACGACTGGTTCGCGCCCGTCTTCCACGTCCATATGGGCCTGCTGGGCGTTCCGCAACCCGAGCAGGACGCTCGCATCGTGAAAGGGTTTGCCGTGGGCAAGGAGATCTATGGACGGACCGTCTTCGACGGAATCACGACCTAACCGGTTCTGGTGTATTCTGGGTCCATGGACAGCACACCGAAGCCCCTTCCTCCGGTTCCACTGACTGTCGCGCAGGCGCGCTACTTCCTCCTGCGCAAACAGGGACTGCTCGGCGCACCGCGCTTCCACGGCCCCGACGGCGTCTGCGACTTCGTCCGCCAGGCCGGGT
>CAXNDY010000211.1:0-3480 GCA_964201095.1 Saccharofermentanales bacterium | reverse complement strand
CGATGTTCGCCGAGTCCGCGCGCATCGCATCCCGCGCCGCGCAGGCCATGCAGAAGGCCTTCGCCAACGAGGAGATCGACATCGAGGAACTGCGGGCGATCAAGGGCATCGAGCACGAGGGCGACCAGCACATGCACAAGTCCCTGAAGGTGATCGAGGACGCCTTCATCATGCCGCTGGACTACGCCGCGATGATCGAGGTGCTGAAGGGCATCGAGGACATCACGGACAGCATCGACTACATCGCCGCCCATATCTACATGATGCGGGTGCACCGGACGGACCGGTTCCTCAGCAAGTTCGTCGACTGCATCGTCGAATCGATCTCCCTGCTGGAGAAACTCATGGCCGAACTCCACAAATACAAGAAGGACCCGACCGGGCTGCGCGCGATGATCGTCGAGATCAACCACCTGGAGGAGGTCGGCGACAGCACCTATCAGGCCGCGATGTTCGAGCTCTTCGGCGACGGGTCCGACCCGATGCGCGTGATCGTCTACAGCCGTCTGTACGACCTGTGCGAAGCCTCCTGCGACGATATCGAGGACGTGGCCGACATCGTCGAGAAGATCATCATCTCCGCTACCTGAATCCACGGAGTCCGGAACTGCGAACGGGGTCCCGGTGTGAACCGGGACCCCTCTCCGCGTTCGTCAGCTCTTCTCGTCCAGCAGTTCCACGAGGAGCTTCTCGGTGCCGGGCTGGTAGGTGAAGCGCGGCACCTCGAGCAGTCCGGGCAGCTGCGCGACCAGGGTCTCATGCGGCATGCGCTCCACGACGAAGGCGCGGACCGTCCCTTCATAGTAGAGGGTTCCGGTTCCGGGATCCCCCTGGGAACTGATGCGGATCCTTCTCCTCGCCAGGGCCGGAACGATGCTGGAAGGCAGTTCCGGGTCGACGGGAAGGCCGCTGGATGCGAGTTTCATCATGGTTCTCTCTTTTCTGCCGGTGGCCGGCGGGGCGGGCTCGATCGGTTCGGTGGAATGAAGAACGGGCTCCGGGAGTTCCCGAAGCCCGCAGGGTCGTGGTCGAGGTGACAGGATTCGAACCTGCGACATCCTGGTCCCAAACCAGGCGCTCTACCGGACTGAGCCACACCTCGAGGTCTGGAGCGGTCCGATTATATCATTCCGGTCGGACGGAAGGCAATCCGGCTCAGTAGTTCGGGCGCTGCAGCTCGAAGTAGCCCTGGGGATGGTGGCAGACCGGGCATTCCAGCGGTGGCGACGTCGAGACGACGACGTAGCCGCACTCGCGGCAGCGCCATGCGACGGCCTCGGCGCGACGGAACACGAGTCCCTCGGCGACGTTCTTCGCCAGCGCGTTGAATCGGGCTTCATGCTCGGCCTCGACCTTCGCGACCATGCGGAAGACGGCGGCGACATCCGAGTACCCTTCCTCATCGGCGACCTTGGCGAACCCGGGATAGAGCACGGAGCGCTCCTCGTTCTCACCGGCTGCCGCCGCGCGCAGATTGTCCAGCGTGGTGCCGTAGGCGACCGGGTAGGAGGCCTTGATGTCGACGGACGTGGGCAGCTCGTCGCCCAGACCCGCGGCCAGCAGCTTGAAGAACTGCTTGGCATGGGACTTCTCGTTGTCCGCCGTGTCGAGGAAGATGGACTGGATCTGGACATAGCCGTCGTTCTTGGCGACCGAAGCGTAGTAGGTGTAGCGGTTGCGCGCCTGCGACTCGCCGGCAAAGGCCTTCATGAGGTTCTCTGCGGTCCGTGATCCCTTGAGGCTTTTCATGGGGGGTAGGTCCTCCTTCTGTCGACGCGCGGCGTTCCGGCGTCCTGCGGGGGTGCGTGGAAGAGGCGGGCGGCTCCTAGTAGCTGGGACGCTGGAGTTCGAAATAGGCCTGCGGGTGATGGCAGGCAGGGCATTCCTGCGGGGCGTCGGCGGCGACCACGACGAAGCCGCAGTTCCGACAGTGCCACGCGACGGCTTCGGGGCGGTGGAAGACCAGACCGTCGGCCACGTTCTTCGCGAGCGCCAGGTAGCGCGCTTCGTGCTCCTTCTCGACCTTGGCGACGAGGCGGAAGGTGGCGGCGACTTCCGGGTACCCTTCCTCGTCGGCCGTCTTCGCGAAAGCCGGATAGAGGACGGTCCACTCCTCGTTCTCCCCGGCAGCCGAGGCGCGCAGGTTGTCGAGCGTGGTGCCGAGGGCGACCGGATACGTCGCGACGATGTCGACGGTCGTGGGGAGTTCGGCGGCCAGTCCGGTCGAGAGGTGCTTGAAGAAGAGCTTGGCGTGTTCCTTCTCGTTTTCGGCGGTTTCGGTGAAGAAGGCGGAGATCTGCATGTAGCCTTCCTTGTTCGCGGCCGATGCATAGAACGTGTATCGGTTGCGCGCCTGCGACTCGCCGGCGAAGGCCTTCATGAGGTTTTCGGCAGTCCTGGATCCCTTGAGGTTCTTCATGTCGATGTTCCTCCTTCGTACATGACACGCACGACGTGCGCATCGGACGACTAAACCCATTATATCACCGGGGTGCATTGCCGGCGTGCGCTGTGGAACCATTCGCGGACGAGTTCATTCGTCCCGCGTCGGAAGCCCGCTGCCGGAAATCGGGATGGGCTCGCCGAGGACCGTCGGCGCGCTGTGGAGGACCTCGCAGTCCAGGAAGGACTTGAAGCGAGCGGGCACTTCCCGGAATTCGTACCAGAGGTCCTTGCCGTACTGGCGGTAGGCCGTGTCGGTCCCGTCCGCGGTCAGACCGAGTCGGTCGGCGATGTAGAGCGCCCGGATCAGGTGGAACCGCTGCGTCGCAATCAGGACGGAGTGGACCTGGAAGATCTCCCGCGCCCGAACCAGCGAGTCGTAGGTGTCGAATCCGGCGTGGTCGAGGAAGATCCTCTCCGGCGGGACGCCGGCCTTCTCGAGATAGAGGCGCATCGCGTTGACCTCGTCGTATTCCCTGGTCCCATGGTCGCCGCTCACGAGGATGCGGTCGGAAAGCCCCGCTCGGTACGCCGCGAGGGCCCCGTCGAGTCGGTCCTTGAGCATGGGGCTGGGGGTGTCGCCGTAGACCAGTGCGCCGAGGACCAGGATGCAGTCGTAGGTCTTCCCTTCCGTCGGTCGGATCATGGACGTGCCGACCTTCACGACGCGCAGGTCGACGAGGAGCAGCAGGGCGATGCCGACGACGTTGAGGAGCAGGAGCAGGACCAGAACGCGCACCACGGTCTTCCGGTGGCGACGGAAAGGGTTGGGAGGACGGGTTGCATTCCGGGTCATCGCGGGGCCTCCTGTCAGGATCTCGGGTCCGGGACGGACCGGGCGGGGAGGTGTGCGGCGAACCGGCGCCAGGGGTCCTCGTCGGCCGGTGGAGGCGCTTGTATGACGAGACGCTCCGCACGGGTCGGGGCGTCGAAGCCGAGGCGGAAGGCCCAGAGGGCAATCGTTTCGAAGTCGTCGGTGGCGAGCCCGTACCGTCGATCGCCGAGGATGGGCAATCCTGCATCGGCCAGCTGGGCGCG
>CAXNDY010000210.1:0-3488 GCA_964201095.1 Saccharofermentanales bacterium | reverse complement strand
CGAACTCGCCCAGCGAAGCCGACCCGCGCGAGTCGGAGCACAGCACGACGATGTCGCGGTCGGTGCGGGCGCGCTCGACGAGCACGTCGTTGATGACCTGCCGGTTCGGAATCGCGTTCATCGCGCCGCCTCCCCTCTCCGGGCCAGCTCATCGCATGCGGTCGCGTACTCCTCGGCGTTCGGCACCCGATGGTGCCACCCTTCCGCGTTCTCCATGAACGAGACGCCGAAGCCCTTGACCGTGTCGGCGATCACCACGCTCGGTCGTCCCCTCGCACCCTTCGCGGCGTCGAAGGCGGCGTCCAGCGCGTCGACGTCGTTGCCCGCGGCGTGCAGCACGTTCCACCCGAAGGCCGACCAGCGCGTCTCCAGGTCCTCGTGGCCCATGACGTCCTCGGTCCGCCCCGAGATCTGGAGCCTGTTGCGGTCGACGACCGCGCAGAGGTTGTCCAGCCCGTAGTGCGAAGCTGCCATGACGCCTTCCCAGACCGACCCCTCCGCCAGCTCGCCGTCGCCGATCACGACGTAGACACGGTAGGCCAGACCGTCCATGCGTCCCGCGAGGGCCATCCCGACGCCCACGGAAAGCCCGTGTCCGAGCGAACCCGAGTTCATCTCGATGCCGGCGACCTTGTTCGTGGGGTGCCCGATGTACTTCGAACCGAACGCGGACACGGTCTTCAGGTCCTCCCGTGGAAAGAACCCGCGGTTCGCCAGGACGGAATAGAGCGCCTCCACCGAATGCCCCTTCGACAGGATCAGCCGGTCGCGCGCAGGGTCGTCCGGGTTCTGCGGGTCCACGCGCATCTGTCGGAAGTACAGCGTCGCGAGGATGTCGGTCACGCTGAAGTCGCCGCCGATATGTCCGGCTCTTGCCCCGCAGACGGTGTCGAGGATGTCCCGCCGGAAAGCGAAGACCCTGGAATCCAGGCCGTCGTTGCCCCTCATGGTCGAACCTCCCGCGATTGCATGATTCGTCTTGCACGTGGTGTAAATATTTACTAAATCTTTAGCCTCTATATCTTACAATCCGTCGGACCGCTTGTCAACGAAAGCGCTCGCAAGCTCCCGGGGCTTTGACATGAAGCCCGGGAAGCGGTATATGTTGTTTATAAAGATTTAGTAAACTTTACCCGTCAGGAGGCCTGGATGAAGAAACTCAAGCCCAAGGTCAAGGATCTCGCCGAGAAACTCGGGCTCTCTTCCGCCACGGTCTCTCTCGTCCTGAACGGCCGCCCCGGCATCAGCCAGGAAACGCGCCAACGCGTCTTCGACCTCGTCCGCGAGCTGGGTCACGAGGACCTGATCCCCTCCCGCTCGTCGGCCCGCACCGGAAGCATCCGCCTCGTGCTCTACAAGAAGTCCGGCCGCATCGTCACGGACACGCCCTTCTTCTCCCAGCTGTTCGATGGCATCACGGTACGCTGCCAGAAGGCCGGCTATGCCCTGTCGATCCACCTGTTCAACGGGGATGCCGCCACGGCCGCGGCGCTGACCGACTGCGACGGACTGATCCTGCTCGCCACCGAACTCGAGAAGGCCGACCTGAAGCCGTTCGAGGCGCTGCGCATCCCCATCGTCGTCCTCGACAGCTACTTCGAGAACTTCCGCAAGGACTGCGTCGTGATCAACAACATGCAGGGTGCGTACGACGCGACCCGCTATCTCGTCAAGAAGGGCCACCGCCGCATCGGGTACCTGAAAAGCAACGTCCCGATCAACAACTTCCACGAGCGCTTCGATGGCTATCGCAAGGCCCTGGCGGTCAGCGACCTTGCCTACGACGAGAGTCTCGTCTTCCCGCTCGACCCCACGACGGAGGGCGCGGGCACGAGCTTCGCGGTTCCGGAGGCCTCCCTCCTGCCGACCGCCTTCGTCGCGGACAACGACATCATCGCGATCGGCGCGATGCAGGCGCTCGCCGCGGCCGGGTACGCCATCCCGCAGGACGTCTCGATCGTCGGCTTCGACAACATGCCGATGTGCACGATCGTGCAGCCCGCCCTGACGACCATCCAGGTGCCGAAGCAGCAACTCGGCCTGTATGCCGTGGATCGACTGGTCCAGCGCATCGAGGAGCCGGCCGACGACTTCGTCAAGATCGAGGTCGGGACCCAGCTGATCGAGCGCGCCAGCGTCCGGGATCTGAAGGCGCACCGGTAGCACGCGACCCCGCGCCACGCGGTCGGAGCAAGCACGCAAAAAAACCGCCCTGTCGCGCGCACGCAGAGGACGGCCGCGAAGACGGTCTTTGGATCAGCGAAAGTACGAAAGAGGGCGGAGCTTCACGCTCCGCCCTCTTCAGTCTGGTAGCCTATCTGCCTCTGGCCTGATAGCAGTCCTTGCAATAGACCGGCTTATCAGGGTTCGGCTGGAAGGGAACCTGGGTCTCGACGCCGCATTCTGCGCAGACGGCCGGGAACATCTCCCTCGGTCCATCGGAACGACGGCCCATGCGCTGCTGCTTCCTCG
The DNA here is from genome assembly GCA_964201095.1 of Saccharofermentanales bacterium. Lineage (GTDB taxonomy): Bacteria > Bacillota > Clostridia > Saccharofermentanales > UBA5734 > CAILLO01. Next base: position 1,016 of record CAXNDY010000210.1, on the reverse strand, counting down.
CTGCCCGGCAATCGGGACAACGCTGCGGTTCGTTGTCGAACCCCTTCTCCCTGTAGAATGCCTGTTCGCTGTCGGTGAACACGAACGCCGTTCCACAGTCCTTGCAAGTGATCGTCTTGTCGGCCATGATTGTTGCCTCCTAATGGGCTCTGGACGAGCCGCTCGAATGTGCGGCTTCTGTTCGGAGTATAGCACGGAAACGGCGCAAGGAGAACACAATCGGCATTAACTCGAATCTGATGGAATTCTGTAGCAGGAACGCAACATCCCGAGCGTAAGATAGGGTCGAGGTACCTGTAGATGTTTGAGACAGCGTACGACCCCAACCCGAACCGGACAACCCCCTTCGTTCCGACGCCAACGCCGGGCAAACCCGCGGGCAGGACCCCGGACAAGCCGGCTTCGCACCCCGCTGCCCACGCCTCGGCCCTCGCGGCCCACGCGTCCCCAGCGGCCTCAATGGCCTCCGCGCCGTTCCCCCTGACGTACCCGCAGACCAGCATCTGGTACACCGAGAAGCTGAACCCGGGCACCGGGATCTGCAACGTCGCCGCGACCATGCGCATCGAGGAGGAACTCGACCACGCCTTCGTCGAGGAGGCCGTGAACTGCATGCTGCGCCGCAACGAGGGCTTCCGCCTCCGCGTCCGCGAAGTCGGCGTCAAGCCCCTCCAGCACGTCTCCCCCTACCACCCCTATTCGCTGCCCGTCGTCGACTTCCGCGACCAGCCCATCGAGAAATACTACGAGTGGGAGTCCGAGCAGACGCGCCTCGTCTCCGACCCCATCGACGCGGACCTGTACGCCTTCGCGCTCGTACGCATCCCGCCCAACGCCACGGGCTTCTACGTCCGCTGCCACCACCTCATCGCCGACGCTTGGTCGATGGTCCAGATCGCCAACGAGATCGTCGAATACTACTACCTCCAGAAGGCCGGCCTGCCGCTTCCCGAGGACCCCAACCCGCCCTACTCCGCCTTCGCCGCCGCCGAGCAGGAGTACTTCACCTCCGCCCG
>CAXNDY010000209.1:0-3488 GCA_964201095.1 Saccharofermentanales bacterium | reverse complement strand
CGGGTCCTGCCGCTGTCGGGTCGTGGCGTCCTCGTCCACGGGATCTCCATCCCGAGCCCATCGTCCACGATGCGCACCCGCATTCCGTTCGGTTCCTGCGCAAGCGAGACCTTCACGGTCCCCCCCTGCGGCTTCCGCGAGATGCCGTGTCGCACGGCGTTCTCCACGAGGGGCTGCAGGACCAGAGCGGGCAGCTGCAAGTCCAGAGGACACCCGTTCTCGACCTCCAGGTGGATCCGGTCCCCGTACCGGGCCTGCTCGATCCGGAAATACGTGGCGACGTACTCGAGTTCCCGCTCGAGGCTATCCGTCTGCGCCAGCTCGTTGTACTCGAGGCTCTTGCGCAGGTATGCCGCGAGGTCGAGGATCAGTCCGGCTCCCTTCGTCCCATCGGTCTCGCAGACGTTGGCGACCGCGTCCAGCGCGTTGTACAGGAAGTGGGGCCGTATCTGCGCGCGCAGAAGGGCCATCCGGAGTTCCAGGGCTTCCGCGTCCTCCGCGTTCTTCTTCGCCGTCACGTCGGTCAGCACATAGCTGGTGTATTGCCGACGCAGGTTCAGGATCTGGCGGACGACCCGATACCAGTGACGTTCCACATCCCCTTCGCTCTGGAGCTCCAGAGTCTCCTGGCTGTCGGCATACGCGTCGAGCAGCGGCAGGAACCGCGAAAGGTCCATGCGGAGAAGCTCGGCTGCAGCGGAATTCGAGGCGCGAAGAGACCGCCGCGAGTCCAGCAGAAGCGCCGGAGAGCGAACCGCTTCGGCCATGAGAAGCCAGCGGCGCACCTCGTATTCGAAGAGGTCGGTGCGGATCTCCTGGAAGGCGAGCAGCGCCGTGATGACGACCAGTGCCAGCGGAACCGGATCCAGCACTTCGTCGAACTTCAACAGGACGAACACGAACGCCGGCCAGATGGTCTGCAGGCTCCAGAAGAGGAACGTCAGGTTTCCCCGTCGGGTCGGGGACGTCTCCTTGCGATAGGCGCGGACCAGGACGATGTCGGCATACGCGATGAAGAAGACGTACAGCATCACGAGGACGAAGTACGCGGGTCCACGCTCTGTGACGATCACGCTGAACCGGGCGTGGACTCCGCTCATCAGGGTGATGTCGCGGTAGAACCAGTGGTGCAGGGGATTCGTGATGAATAATCCCCATAGCCCGACGGACAACACCGACAACGTGAGAAGCATCGGTTGGGGCAGGCGTCTTCGGGTCATGGCCGAGAGGAAGCGCATGCCGAGGACGGGAATCAGGACCATCGCGATTGCGTACACGCTTCGGATGAGAAGCACGGTGGGCAGGTCGGAGGTGTTGACCTCCAGAAAGTACCCGAGGGCGTAGAGTGCGCCTGCGAAGAGGAGGTGCGAGAGGACGGCATCCTGAAACCGGGCCTCTTTCCGAAGAAGGTAGACGCCCAGACCGGCGAAGACGACGGCGGCGAACGGCAGCATGTCCAGGACGACATTCACGAACAGGGCTTCCATGGGCGATGCTCCTTCCGGGTCTGCCTGCTCTCGATTCTACCCTAGGGATACCGGAGCCACAAGCGCGGCGCGCTTCGCCGGAAATTGCTTAATCCATGGGGATTCTTGCGCGGTGCGACGTCGCGCCGTCCTGCGGCGGTTCGTCCCATGTAGAATCGAACCAGAACAGAAGAGATGAAGGATCGATTCCACGATACGCGAGGTGACGCACATGAAACTCGATCGGAAAAGCCTGCTGGACCGCGGAGCATGGGAATCCAGGGGGTACCGCCTGCCGCGGTTCGACATCGAAGCCGTGAAGACGAAGACGCCCGCCCAGCCTCAGTGGATCCACTTCGGCGCCGGCAACATCTTCCGCGCCTTCCCGGCCGTTCTACAGCAGAAGCTGCTCGACGAGGGGCTTACCGACCGCGGTATCGTGGTGTGCGAAGCCTTCGACGAGGAGATCGTCGACCGCGCGTATGCCCCGTTCGACGACCTGAGCGTGATGGTGTCGCTGAACCCCGACGGCAAGCTCGACAAGCAGGTCGTGGCCAGCGTCGTCCGGTCCGTGAAGGCCAGCGCGGGGCTGGCGGAGATGACCCGCTATTTCCGTTCGCCCTCCCTGCAGCTGGTGAGCTTCACCATCACGGAGAAGGGCTATGGCGTCAAGGGGCCCGACGGCCGGTATTTCCCATGGATCTCCGCGGACTTCGAGGCCCTCCCCGTCGTCTCGAAGAGCGCGACCGCGCTGCTGACCCTGCTGATGCACCAGCGCTACCTCGCCGGCCGGCTTCCCGTGGCGCTGGTCAGCATGGACAACTGCTCGCACAACGGCACGCTGCTCCACGACGCCGTCCTGACCTTCGCGAAGGAGTGGGTCTCCCGGGGTCTCGTCGACGCCGGATTCGTCGCCTATCTCGAAGACCGCGAGAAGGTCTCCTTCCCGTGGAGCATGATCGACAAGATCACCCCGCGTCCCTCCGAGGAAGTGAAGGCCCTCCTCGAGGCCGACGGCTACGAGGACACGGAGTTGATCGTGACCGCGAAGAAGACCTACACGGCCTCCTTCGTCAATGCAGAGCCGACGCAGTACCTCGTGGTCGAGGACTGGTTCCCGAACGGCCGCCCGCCGCTCGAGAAGGTCGGCGTCCTGTTCACGACGCGCGGGACCGTCGAGAAGATCGAGACCATGAAGGTCACCACCTGCCTGAACCCACTCCACACCGTGCTCGCCATCTACGGCTGCCTTCTGGGGCACAGGACGATCGCCGACACCATGGCCGACCCGGATCTGAAGGCCTTCGTCGAGAAGGTCGGGTATGTCGAGAGCATGCCCGTGGTCGTCGACCCGGGCGTGATCCGCCCGATGGAATTCCTCCGGACCGTCCTCGAGGAACGATTCCCCAACCGCTTCCTGCCCGACGCCCCGCAGCGCATCGCCACCGATACGTCCCAGAAGATCCCGGTGCGGTTCGGCGAGACCTTGAGGTCCTACGCGAAGCGCGGAAAGGGCGAGGAACGCGAACTCGTGTTCATCCCGCTGGTCTTCGCCGGCTGGTTCCGCTATCTGCTCGGCGTGAGCGACGATGGGAACGCGATGGTTCCGAGCCCGGACCCGCGCCTCGAGGAGCTTCAGGCGAAGCTCGCATCGATCCACCTGGGCAGCCGGGGTCCGTTCGACGCCGTGCTCGACCCCCTCCTTTCCGATGCGCGGATCTTCGGCATCGACCTCGTCGCCCACGGACTCGCCGGCAAGGTCAAGGAGGACTTCGCCGACATGCTCGCCGGCCCCGGCGCGGTGCGCGCGACGCTGAAGAAGCACCTCGGGACCTGAAGGGTCCCTGCAGGTCCGAATTCCTCCTTGAACCCATCGTCCTCCCCGACCTCCGTCTGGGGTAGAATGGTCCCCATGGAGGTCGATGATGAGGAAGCTCCGTTCCTATGCCGACATGGCCCGCCCCGTCGCGTCCCTCGCCGTTCCCGTCCTGATCGAGCAGGCCGGCATCGTGCTGATGGGCG
>CAXNDY010000208.1:0-3535 GCA_964201095.1 Saccharofermentanales bacterium | reverse complement strand
CGCGCCTACGGCATCGACCGCGTCGCCATCACCATCATCCGCCGCGTCGCCGACCCGGGCGACTACCACCGCGGCCTGACCAACGCCCTGCAGATCGACAAGGCGCCGAGCCACCAGGCGCTGGACCTGATGACCATCATGCCGCACATCGACGCGACGGGCATCCTCGTCCACACGCCGGTCACCCACGGGCACATCATCACCGTGGTCGCGACCGGCAAGAAGAAGATCACGAAGGAGATGGCGCTCGAGGCCTTCGCGACGCACGACCGCATCCGCGTGGTGCGCATCGCCGACGGCTTCCTGGGCAACGCCTCGCTGTTCCGCTACGCCCGCGACCTGGGCAACGCCCGAGGCGACATGTACGAGATCGGCCTCTGGGAGGAGAGCCTCGTCGAGACCGGCGACAGCATCATGTTCGCCATCAACATCCCGCAGGAGGCCGTCACGATCCCGGAGACCATCGACGCGATCCGCGCGGCCACGCGCATGCAGACCGACCGGCTGGCCGGCGTCGCGAAGACCAACGAGTACCTGGGGATGGCGAAATGGAAGCTCGCCTGACGACTTCCGCGACCGCCGCGACTTCCGCGACCCGCATGACGCCCCTCGAGGCGTTCGACTACCGGGGGAAGACCGTCCTGCTCCGGCTCGACGTCAACGCGCCCATCGACCCGGTCACGAAGCGGATCCGCAACGACAACCGCTTCCGCAAGAGCGTGCCGACGCTGCGCTACCTTCTGGACGCCGGGGCGCGGGTTGCGATCCTCGCGCACCAGGGGGACACGCTGGACTACCAGAACCTGATCCCCATGCGCGAGCACGCCGAGCGGCTGGGCGCGCTGGCGGACGCGCCGATCCCCTATGTCGACGACGTATGCGGGCCGGCGGCCGTGGCCGCGGTGAAGGCGCTGCGCGACGGGGAGGCGGTGTTCCTGGGCAATCTCCGCTACCTGACCGAGGAGGTCTCCGGGTTCGAGAAGGAGGTCAAGCTCACGGCGGACGAGATGCGCGACACCTGGCTCGTGCGGACGCTGGCCCCGCTCGCCGACTTCTACGTGAACGACGCGTTCTCGGCGGCGCACCGCAATTCGCCGAGCATGGTGGCGTTCCAACGGCTTCTGCCGACGGCTGGTGGGCGCCAGCTCTATGCCGAGTACGACGCGCTGTCGAAAGTACTGGCCGGAGCCGCGAAGCCGGCCGTGTTCGTGCTGGGCGGCGCCAAGATCTCGGACGCCTTCGGCATGATGGACCAGGTGCTGCGCAACGGCACCGCCGACCGGATCCTCGCCTGCGGCCTCACGGGGCAGATCTTCCTGCTGGCGAAGGGATGGAAGCTCGGCGCCGCGACGGACCGGTTTCTTTCGGACAAGGACCTCGCGGTCTTCGTCGAGCAGGCCCGAGCCATGCTCGCGGCCTACCCGGACAAGGTCGAGACGCCGACGGACCTCGCGTACGCCGTCGACGGCAGGCGAACGGTCGTGGGGCTCGACGCCCTGCCGCTGGAGAAGGCGCTGTTCCTCGACATCGGCCCGGCCACCTGCGCACGGTTCGACGCGGTGCTCGCTTCGGCCGGCACCGTCTTCGCGAACGGACCGGCGGGCGTCTACGAGAACCCGGAATTCGAGGCCGGCACGCGCGCGGTGCTCGAGTCGATCGCCCGGTCACCCGGCTACTCCGTCATCGGTGGAGGGGACACGGTCAGCGCGGCGGCGAAGTACGTCGACGACGCCCGGTTCGGATATATCTGCACGGCGGGCGGCGCCATGGTCCGATTCCTCGCCGGGAAGCCCCTGCCGCTGATCGAAGCCATGGAGGCCGCCTACGAGCGGGATTGCCAGAAGGGGAGGAACCTGTGATGGACCCGGGACTCAGGAAGGAACTGACGGACTTCGCGCTGCGGATCCGCCTCGAGACGATGAAGGAGTTCAGGACGCGCGGCTTCGGCCACGTCGGTGGCGCGCTCAGCATCGTCGACACGTTCGCGGTGCTCTACGGCGCCGTGATGCGGTACGACCCGAAGAACACGGCCTGGGAGGGGCGCGACCGGCTGGTCTGCTCCAAGGGCCACGCCGGACCGTCGCTCTATGCGACGCTGGCGCTGAAGGGGTTCTTCCCCCTGGACTGGCTCTCGACGCTCAACCAGCCCGGAACGCACCTGCCCAGCCACTGCGACCGCAACCGCACGCCCGGCATCGACATGACCACCGGCTCCCTCGGCCAGGGCATGTCGACCGCGCTGGGGCTCGCCCTCGGTGCGCGGATCCAGCATCAGAAGCACCTCGTCTACCTGATCGTCGGGGACGGCGAGCTCAATGAAGGCCAGATCTGGGAGGGCGCGCAGTTCGCGGGCCACAACAGGCTGGACAACCTCATCGCCTTCTGCGACGAGAACGGCAAGCAGCTCGACGGATTCACGAAGGACATCCTCGACCTGGGCGACATCGCCTGCAAGTTCGGCTGCTTCGGCTGGCACGTCCAGAACGTGGACGGCCAGGACGTCGAGGCCATCTTCGACGCCATCCTGGCCGCGCAGGCCGCGCCGGGACAGCCGCACATGATCGTGCTGCACACGGTCAAGGGCGCCGGCGTCAAGGCCGTCGAGGACATGTTCTCCAACCACCATATCGTCGTGTCGCCCCAGTTGGCGGACGACGCGATCGCCGACTTCGAGCGGCAGCTGGCGGAATCCGCGGCGGAAGCAGGTGTGCGATGAACTACTCGGTGGAATTCAGCGGACAGAAGGAGAAGCGGTCGATGAAGGACGTCTTCGGCGCGACCGTCGAGCGCCTCGGCGACGACCCGCTCTTCGTGTATCTGGACGCGGACCTGATGAGCTCGATCGGCACCAAGAAATGGGCCGATGCGCATCCCTCGAGCGCCTACAACGTCGGCGTGTCCGAGGCCAACATGATGGGTCTCGCCGCCGGGCTTTCGGCATCGGGGCTCAAGCCGCTCGTCCACAGCTTCGGACCCTTCGCGTCCCGCCGCTGCTTCGACCAGGCGTTCCTGAGCATCGGCTACGCGAAGAACCACGTGGTGATCGTCGGCAGCGACGCCGGCGTGACCGCGGCGTATAACGGCGGCACCCACATGCCCTTCGAGGACATGGCCCTCTACCGTGCCGTGCCGCATTCGACCGTGATCGACGTCACCGACTCCGCCATGCTGGAGAACCTGCTGCCCAAGCTGCTCGACCGGCCGGGCCTCAAGTACGTCCGGCTCGGACGCAAGGAAGTGCTCGGCGTGTACGCGCCCGGCTCGGACTTCGAGATCGGGAAGGCCGCGGTCGTGCGCGAAGGCGCCGATGTCGCCATCTTCGCGTGCGGCATCATGGTCGCCGAAGCCCTGCTGGCCGCCCGCACGCTCGAGACGCAGGGCATCTCCGCCGCCGTGCTCGACCTGTTCACCGTGAAGCCCATCGACGCCGAGCAGATCGTCGCGTACGCCGCCCGCACAGGATGCGTCGTCACGGCCGAGAACCACAACGTGATCGGCGGCCTCGGCAGCGCCGTCGCCGACGTGCTGGCCCGCC
>CAXNDY010000207.1:0-3545 GCA_964201095.1 Saccharofermentanales bacterium | reverse complement strand
CCGTTCACGCCTTCCTGGGATTCCCTGGAGAACTTCCGGATTCCAACGTGGTACGAAAACGGAAAGTTCGGCATCTTCATCCACTGGGGCGTATATAGCGTGCCCGCCTTCGGGAACGAGTGGTATCCCCGTCAGATGTACCTGCAGGGGCACGGGGAATTCGCGCACCACGTCGCGACCTACGGGCCGCAGGACAAGTTCGGCTACAAGGACTTCATCCCGATGTTCAAGGCCGAGCGCTTCGACCCGGCCGACTGGGCGGACCTGTTCCGCGACGCCGGAGCGAAGTTCGTCGTGCCCGTGGCCGAACACCACGACGGCTTCCAGATGTACGGGAGCACGCTGTCGCGCTGGAACGCCGCCGGGATGGGCCCCTGCCGCGATGTCGTCGACGAGCTCGGCGAAGCGGTACGGGAGCGCGGGCTGGTTCTCGGCGCGTCGAGCCACCGCGCCGAACATTTCTGGTTCCTGGGCGGCGGGCGCGAGTTCCCCTCCGACGTGCAGGACCCTGAATATGCGGACTTCTATGGCCCTGCCTTCAAGGACCCCGCCCGACCGTCCGCGACCCTGCCGGCGGACTGCCTCCTCGCCGTCGTCCCCGACGCCGCGTTCCTCGACGACTGGCTGCTCCGCACCTGCGAACTGATCGACCTGCATCGTCCCGGCATCCTCTGGTTCGACTGGTGGATCCAGAACCTCGCCTTCAAGCCCTACCTGAAGCGGATGGCCGCCTATTACTACAACCGCGCCGCGGAGTGGGGCATCGGGGTGGCCATCAACTACAAGTACGACGCGTTCCCCACGGGAACGGCGGTCTTCGACGTGGAGCGCGGGCAGCTCGGCGGCATCCGCGGCCTCTTCTGGCAGACCGACACCGCCGTGCAGAAGAACTCCTGGGGCTACACCGAGAACCAGGACTACAAGACCTCCCACGACATCCTGTGCGACCTCGTCGACATCGTCGCCAAGAACGGCGCCCTGCTGCTCAACATCGGTCCGAAGGCCGATGGAACGATTCCCGAACCCGAGCGGCGCATTCTCCTGGAGATCGGCGCCTGGCTGCGCGTCAATGGTGAAGCCATCTACGGCACGCGCCCCTTCACGTTCTTCGGGGAGGGTCCGACCGAGGTCAAGGAGGGCGCCTTCACCGATACCGCGCGCGCTCCGTTCACGGCCGCCGACCTCCGCTTCACGACCAAGGGCGAAGCGCTCTACGCCATCGCGCTCGCCTACCCCGAGGACGGCCGTCTCGTCGTCCGGAAACTCGCCGGTCGTGCCGTCGCCTCCGTGACGCTGCTCGACGGGGCGGTGCCGCTCCGCTTCGAGTCGACCGCCGAAGGATTGGTCGTCCACCTTCCGTCGGGATACCGCAGCGGGAACCCGATTGCCCTGAAGATCCTATAGATCCCATAGATGCAAGAGGAAGCAAAGGAGAGAACCATGGACAAGAAGACCATGCAGGCCGCCTATCTGCCCGGTGACAGCACCGTCTCCCTGCGCGAGGTCGCGATTCCGGAACCCGGCCACGGCCAGGTCCTGATCCGCACCAAGGCCACCACCATCTGCGGAAGCGATATCCGGGCCATCTACCGCGAGCATCTCGGCAAGGGTCCCGAAGGCTACCAGAACAAGATCGCCGGTCACGAGCCGGCCGGCCAGATCGTGAAGTGCGGTCCCGGCATGCGCCGGTTCAAGGAGGGCGACCGCGTCGTCCTCTACCACATCTCCGGCTGCGGGCTGTGCGTGGACTGCCGCCAGGGGTACATGATCAGCTGTACCAGCCCCTTGCGCGCCGCCTACGGCTGGCAGCGCGACGGCGGGATGGCCCCCTACATCCTCGCCGACGAGAAGGACTGCGTGCCGCTGCCCGACTCGCTCAGCTACGTCGACGGCGCGCAGGTCGCCTGCGGCTTCGGCACGGTGTACGAGGGCCTCGAGAAGATCGGCGTCTCCGGCAACGACGCGATCCTGGTCGTCGGGCTCGGACCCGTCGGACTCGCGACGTTGATGCTCGCCAAGGCCATGGGCGCCGAGAAGCTCGTCGGCGTCGACACGGTGCCCGAGCGCTGCCAGTTGGCGCGCGACAAGGGCCTCGTCGACCACGCGTTCGTCAGCGGACCCGACACCCTGCGCGACGTGCTGGCCCTCACCGACGGGCAGGGCTTCGAGCGTGCCGTGGACTGCTCCGGCCACACCTCCGGACGGCAGCTCGCCATCCGCGCGACCCGCAAGTGGGGTCGAATCGCCTTCGTCGGCGAGGGCGGCACGGTCGAGTTCAACCCCAGCCCCGACATGCTCCACGACCAGAAGACCATCTACGGCTCCTGGGTCACGAGCATCTGGCGCATGGAGGAGCTCGTGCACCGTCTCGTCCGCTGGGGCATCCATCCCGAGGACCTCGTCACCCACCGCTTCCCGCTGGAGAAGGCCGCCGAGGCCTACAGCCTCATGGCCGAAGGGCGTTGCGGCAAGGTCGCGGTCGTCTTCGACGAGGAGCTGAAGTAGGAGCGCGCCAAACAGTAAAATGAAATCGCGCCAAACGATAAAATGGTGTATGATGGGCACAGGTCGGGAAGGGGTGGAGTCTGGATGGGTGCCTATCTGCCGAGAATCGCCGACGGGATGCTGCTGGCCGCATTGGAGGCGTCCGGCGCCGTTCTGATCGAGGGCCCGAAATGGTGCGGCAAGACGAGAACGGCGCAGCAGGTCGCGAAGAGCGTCCTCATGATGCAGGAACCGGACAAGAAGGCGGACTATCTGAAGACCGCCTCCATCCAGCCTTCGCTCCTGCTGAAAGGTGCGACGCCAAGGCTGCTGGACGAGTGGCAGATTGCGCCGGTCCTGTGGGATGCCGTCCGCTACACGGTCGACCAACGGGATCGAACCGGGCAGTTCATTCTGACCGGATCGGCCGTCCCCGCCGACAACAAGACCGCACATACCGGAACCGGAAGGATCTCGCGGCTTCGTATGAGACCGATGAGCCTGTTCGAGTCGCAGGACTCGGACGGCTCCGTGTCCTTGTCGGACCTGTTTTCCGGCTCCGTCGAGATTTCCGGGATCAACCGGATATCCATTGAGCGTCTCGCATCCCTCGTCGTTCGAGGTGGCTGGCCCGCGTCCGTGCAAGACGAGGGAAAGGTGGCGGAGAAAAGGGCGAGGGACTACGTCGACGCCGTGATCCACCAGGATGCATCCCGCGTCGATGAAGTCGAGAAGAGCCCCGGGAAGGTGCAGGCCCTGATGCGGTCCCTGGCGCGAAACCTCTCGACCGAAGCCTCCATGGGCACATTGAAGAGCGACATGGAGGGGCAGGACGAAAGCATCACGCTTCCCACGGTCGCCTCGTATCTGAACGTCCTGGAGCGGATCTACGTCGTAGAGGACCTGCCCGCATGGAACCCCTCCCTGCGCTCGAAGACTCCGATTCGAACGACCGCCAAGCGCCATTTCGCGGATCCGTCGATCGCGACGGCGGTCATGGGAATCACCGCGTCGAGACTGCTGGAGGATTTCAACACGTTCGGCTATCTCTTCGAATCCCT
>CAXNDY010000206.1:0-3546 GCA_964201095.1 Saccharofermentanales bacterium | reverse complement strand
GAACTCGCTGTCCGGATTCCGGATCGCGCGGGACAGGCAGAAGTGCTTCTCGATGACGCAGGCGCCGAGGGCGACCGCGACGACGTCGGCGGCGCTGCCCATGGAATGGTCGGAGAAGCCGACGGGCACGCCGAAGCGGGCGCGCATGTCGGAGATCGTCGCGAGGTTCATGTCCTCGAGCCGGGCCGGGTACTCGCTGCAGCACTTGAGCAGCACGATGCGGTCGTTGCCCTGCGACCGGCAGGCGTCCACGGCGTCCTGGATCTCGTCGGCGGCGGCCATGCCGCAGGACACGACCATGGGCTTTCCCTTCGACGCCGCATGGCGGATCAGGGGGAGGTCGACGAGTTCGAAGGAGGCGATCTTGAAGAACTCCACGCCGAGGTCGTCGAGGAAGTCGACGGCGGACCGGTCGAAGGGGGTGGACAGGAAGTCGACGCCGCACTCCCGGCAGGCGTCGCGGATGGCCGCATGCCACTCCCAGGGCGTCGCGGCCTCCCGGTACAGTTCATGGAGACGACGGCCGTCCCAGAGACCGCCGTGGATCCGGAAGTTCTCCTTGTCGCTGTCCAGGGTGAGCGTGTCGGCCGTGTACGTCTGGATCTTGAGGCAGTCGGCGCCGGCCGCGGCGGCCTCGCGGACGATGCGCAGGGCGTCGTCGAGCCGTCCGGCGTGGTTGGCGGACATCTCCGCGATCAGGTAGACCCCGGTCTCCGTCCGGTCGTAGAGTCTCACGGCGCCGTTCGCTCCTTTACCTGTGGGTTTCGGCCAGCAGTTTCCGGAGCTGACCCGCGTCGAGCCACTCGGTGTTGCTGCCGGAGTCGTACTCGAAGCCCGGGGCGACCTTCCGGCCGCCGGGGAGGACGTTTATCGGATTCCACCATTCCATGTGGGGGTAGATGATGAAATGGTCGTCGTATTCCAGCGTGTGGCCGGCGTCCTCGCGCGTGACCATCACCTCGTGGAGCTTCTCCCCCTCGCGGATCCCGACCTCGACGGTGGGGAGACCGGGGGCCATCGCCTCCGCCAGGTCCGTGATGCGGAAGGAGGGGATCTTCGAGATGAAGACCTCGCCGCCCCGCGAATCCGTCAGCGCCTTGACGACGAGATCGACGGCCTGCTCCAGCCCGATCCAGAAGCGGGTCATCCCGTAGTCGGTGATGGGGAGCTCCTTGGCGCCGCCGGCGATGAGGTCGGCGAAGAAGGGGATCACGGAGCCGCGGCTTCCGGCGACATTCCCGTAGCGCACGATCGAGAAATGGGTGTCCTTCACGCCGGAGTAGGCGTTCGCCGAGACGAAGAGCTTGTCGGAGACGAGCTTGGTCCCGCCGTACAGATTGACCGGGTTGACCGCCTTGTCCGTGGACAGGGCGACGACGCGGCGCACGCCGGTGTCGAGGGCGGCGTCGATGACGTTGATGGCGCCGTGGATGTTGGTCTTCACGGCTTCGATCGGGTTGTACTCGCAGGCGGGGACCTGCTTCATCGCCGCGGCGTGGATCACGTAGTCGACGCCCTCGAAGGCGCGCGTCAGGCGCTCCTTGTCGCGGATGTCGCCGATGAAGAAGCGGAGCTTCGCGTCGTGTTTCTTCAGGCGGTTGCGCATGACGAACTGCTTGTACTCGTCGCGGGAATACACGATGATCTTCTTGACGTCATAGTGTTCGAGCGCGTACTCGATGAAGTGATTGCCGAAGGACCCGGTTCCGCCGGTGACGAGGATGGTCTTTTGGGTCAGCATGCTGTTCCTCCAGAGGTTCTTGCGGTCGAAAGCATAGTCAAGTCTATGTTCTTTGCGGGGATGCGTCAAGTCGGGCGGGCCTCAGTGCAGGAGCCGGTTCTCGACCTTGCGGAGCCGGCGGACGGTCGTCCGGTCCAGCCGCAGCTTCTTCCGCCGCTCCCGGTAGGGGGCGAGCCCCTCGAATCCTTCGCGAAGGCCGGTGAAGAACTCTCCCACCGAGCGGTGGAGGAGGGCCTTCACGAAGAAGACGCCGATCGACGTGCAGAGATACGCCAAAAGGTACGGGGCGGGGTAGTAGCTCACGGCGATCCAGATGCGGTTGCGGATGTAGTAGCGGAATCTCGTCCGGTTCGTGCCGCGCACGGGGGAGACCTTGTGGCGGACGACGAACGAGGGCTCGTAGACCAGCCGGTACCCCGCCTGGAAGATGCGCAGGCCGAGGTCCGATTCCTCGCCGGCGTAGAAGAAGCCCTCCGGGAACCCTCCGGTCCGGTCGAGCACGACCCGTGGGATGGCGAAGAAGCAACCGACGAAGTACGAGGTCTCGAAGCGCCGGTCCGCCTTCCGCTTGTCCCGTGCGGGCAGCTCCTTCGGGTCCATGAGACCCGTGTGGTAGTTGACGATGCGCGGGCACAGGCACCCCAGCGTCGGGTCCGCTTCGAACTCCGCGACCACGCGGCCGAGGAAGGCCGGGTCGTCGAGGATGGCATCGTCGTCCACGCCCACCAGCAGGTCGCCGGTGCAGGCCTCCATCGCGCGGTTGCGGCCTCCCGCCACGCCGAGGTTGCGGTCCGAGACGAGGCGCACGACCTCCGGGTAATCCCGGGCCACGCGGTCGAGGGTCCCGTCGGAGGATGCGTTGTCCAGCAGGACGATCTCCAGCGGACGGTACGTCTGCGCGAGGAGGTGGTCGAGGCAGTCGCACAGGTCGTCGACCCGGTCGCGGGTGATGAGGAAGCAGCTGACCTTCCGGCGCCCCTCAGTCATGTGGGACCTGCGCTCTTCTCACCGCGATCGGCGGATCGCCCTGCAGGATCCAGCGGGAGGTCTCGAAGGCCCTTTCGTAAAGGGCGCTTCCGCTGCCCTCGAAGTAGACGACGACCAGCGGGACGAGGGGGAAAGCCGCACGGATCGTGGCCAGCCCTGAACTGGGAAAGAGGGCGAGGATCCCGGACGGGGCGTCCTCCGGCCGGCAGGCCATCCAGAGGGCCTCCAGCGGAATGGCGCCGTCGACGACCGTGTCGCACCCGTCCACCATGGGCTCCTTTTCACGGGGGTGGGGCTTGTACGAGATGGAAATCGGGCCACGGCTCCGGCGGAGCGAATCGCGGAAGTCCCGAGCGGCAGCCGTCGCCACCGCGCGGAGGGCGTCGGGCGAGAGGCCGAGGTCGGGGAAGACCGAACCGAGGACCAGCAGCGACCGGGCGATCGATCGGGCATCGAACGGCCAGGTCCGTGCGACGGCCGTGCGGAAACGGTCGAGGGATGCGCCTTCCGGAAGCCAGACCGGAAGGGCGGGCGGCTGCCCCTCCCCCGCGTGGACCGCATCGAAGCGCGCGGGTTCCGAGACGCGGATCTCGTCGAAGGGCGGCAGGGGGAGGAGGAAGGGGCCGGTGTGGTCGTTGGTCAGGCCGGTCCGGGAGCGCAGGTAGCGGAGCACATCCTTGAGGTCGAGGCGGGGGTGGCGCCGCAGCCTCGTATAGTTCAGGACGCCGTCCTCGAGCAGCGCGACGCGGCACCCGGGGAGCCCCGCCAGCATGAGCAGGTTGGGCAGGCCGCCGAGGGCCTGGAAGACCGCGAATCTC
>CAXNDY010000205.1:0-3558 GCA_964201095.1 Saccharofermentanales bacterium | reverse complement strand
GCATGCAGTACAGCGCCACCGGCTTCTCGAAACCCTTCCGCATCGTGTTCCGCTTCCTCTTCCGCCCGACCCGCACGCTGACGGTCGAAGGAGAGCACCCCTACCACCCCGACTCCATGGAATACACGGTGCGCAGCGAATCCCTCATCGAGCTCTACCTCTACGAGCCGGTCGTGAAATTCGCCCACGACCTGTCCAACCGCGCCAAGGCCTCGATCCAGACCGGCAGCATCCGTCGCTACCTGTCGTACATCCTGTTCGCGCTCGTCGCGGCCCTGGTGTACTTCATGGTCGCCTGACGGGAGGGAGGCATGACGGTGACGACGCTTCTCTACCTGCTCCTCCAGCTCGTCGTGATGCTGCTGCTCGCGCCTCTCCCTTCCGGCGTGATCCGCAAGGTCAAGGCGCTGGTCCAGAAGCGGAAGGGCGCCCCCCTGCTGCAGATGTACCGCGACCTGTGGAAACTGCTCCACAAGTCCGTGGTCCTCTCCGAAACGACCTCCTGGCTGACCCGTGCGGCGCCCTATGTCGTCCTCGCCACGTCGCTCCTCGCGGCCCTCCTCGTCCCCGTGACCGCGAAGGTCCTCCCGACCGCCTTCCCCGGCGACCTCATCCTCCTTTTCTTCGTCCTCGCCCTCGGTCGCTTCTTCCTCGTTCTCTCCGGCATGGACGCAGGCAGCACCTTCGGCGGCATGGGCAGCAGCCGCGAGACCCTGATCTCGGCTCTCGTCGAACCCGCCGTCCTGGTCGGCGTCTTCACCGTGGGGCTCTTCGCGAAGACCACCTCGATCTTCGGCGTCCTCGCGGCGACCTCCGCCCTGCCTTTCCCGCTCCTGTCCCCCGCGCTGCTGCTCGTCTTCCTCGCGTTCTTCCTGGTCCTCCTCGCCGAGACCTCGCGCATTCCCGTGGACGACCCCGCGACGCACCTCGAGCTCACGATGGTCCACGAGGCCATGATCCTGGAGAACTCCGGGCGCCATCTCGCGCTCATGGAATACGGCGCCGCCCTGAAGCAGTTGGCGCTCCTCGGCCTGCTCGTCGACCTGTTCCTGCCCTTCGACCCCTTCGCCACCCTGGCCGGAGTCGCGGGAATCCTGCTCTCCGTCCTGTTCTTCGCCGCCAAGGTCCTGCTGCTCTCATCGATCGTCGGCGCCGTCGAGTCCGCGACCGTCAAGCTCCGCTTCTTCAGCGTGCCGAACCTCGCCGCCCTCGCCTTCATCCTCTCGTTCCTCGGCCTGCTGCAGCTTCTCGTGCCGGGGAGGTGACCCGATGACTTCGATCAGCGTCGTCCTTTCCTCGCTCATCCTGCTGTCGGCCTTCGTCCTCGTGGCCAGCAAGCGGATCCACTCCACCATCGGCGCCTTCCGGGCCCAGGCCGTCCTGATCGCCCTCAACACGGGGCTCCTCGGCGTGCGCGAATTCCTGCACTCCGGCCGCGTCGACGTCCTCGCCGTCTTCGTCGTCCTCGTGGCCCTCAAGGTCTTCTACATCCCCCGCGTCCTCCACCGCACCTACGCCGCCATCGAGTACAAGGTCGAGAAGGACTTCCTCTTCAACATCCCGACGCTGGTCCTGATCTGCAGCGCAATCGTCGTCTTCGTCTATGCCGCCGTCTCGTCCATCTCCGCCGTGAAGGATGGCAACACCTTGATTCTTCTCGTCGACGCATTATCCGTCGTCCTGATCGGGCTCTTCTTCCTGATCAGCCGCAAGAAGGCGGTCGGCCAGATCGTCGGCCTCCTCGCCATCGAGAACGGTCTCTTCATCACGGCCCTGTATGCCTCCGACGGCATGCCGTTCATCGTGGACATGGGCATCTTCATCGACCTCGTCACCGCCGTCCTGATCCTCGGGGTCATGGTCTTCCGCATCGACGCGGCCTTCGACTCCACCGACACCGACCGCATGAGCGATCTGAAAGGGTAGGGGAGATGGAACTGCTTCTCTGGCTCATCCCGCCCGCCGCGCTGCTCCTTCTCGCGCTGCCGCTGCCCCGGCGCTTCCAGCATATCGTCAGCGTCGCCGCCACCGCCCTGCAGGCCGGAGTCGCCGTCTTCGCGACCGTCGACGTCCTGCGCTACGGCTCCGTCTCGCCCGCGCTCTTCGGCGGCCTGCTCTACCTCGACGCGGTGAGCGTCCTTTTCCTCGACCTCGTCGCGGCCATCGGCCTGCTGGTCTGCCTCTACACCATCGGCTACGTCGAGGGCGAGATCCGCCACGGCGCCATGGACGCCGCCCGCGTGCGCCTGCTCTATCTCCTCATGCACGGTTTCCTGTTCACCATGGTGCTGGCGCTGACGGTGCGCAACCTCGGTGCCGTCTGGATCGCCATAGAAGCCACGACCCTCGCCTCGGTCTTCCTCGTCGGCTTCCACGGCGGAAAGTCCGCCCTCGAGGCGGCCTGGAAGTACATCATCCTCTGCTCCGTCGGAATCACGCTGGCCATGGTCGGCATCATCTTCCTGAACAGCGCCGCGGCGGGCGTCCTCGGG
This sequence comes from Saccharofermentanales bacterium, assembly GCA_964201095.1. Classification (GTDB taxonomy): domain Bacteria; phylum Bacillota; class Clostridia; order Saccharofermentanales; family UBA5734; genus CAILLO01. The sequence continues at coordinate 1,066 of CAXNDY010000205.1, read as the reverse complement.
GAAGGCGTCTCCCTCGACTGGACCGCACTTTCCGAAAGCGCCGGCGCACTGGACGGCTCCTATCTCCGCTTCGCCTTCGTCTTCCTCCTCGTCGGCTTCGGCACCAAGGCCGGCCTCGCCCCCATGCACACCTGGCTTCCCGATGCCTACAGCCAGGCTCCGTCCCCCGTCAGCGCACTCCTCTCCGGCGTCCACCTGAACGCCGCCATGTACGCCTTGATGCGCACGGTCTCCATCGTCAACCGGAATCTCGGCGACAGTCTCTTCACCGGCCGCCTCCTGATCGCAGCGGGCTTCCTCTCCGTCCTCGCGGCGGCGCTGTTCCTGCTGACCCAGAAGGACTACAAGCGTCTGTTGGCCTACTCCAGCATCGAGCACATGGGCATCGTCGCGATCTCCGTGGGCGTCTTCTCCCCGCTGTCCCTCTTCGCCGCGTTCTACCACCTGGTCAACCACTCCTTCACCAAGTCCATGCTCTTCCTGTCTTCCGGCACCGTCCTGCAGAAATTCGGGACCCGGGAGATCGGCAAGGTGGGCAATCTGTTGAAAGCGCTGCCGGTGACCGGACCGGTCTTCCTGCTCGGTCTGATCGCCCTCGGCGGCACCCCGCCGTTCAGCCTCTTCTCCAGCGAACTCGGCGTGCTGTCGTCCCTTTTCGGCGAGCGCCGCTTCCTCCTCGGCGTCGCCGTCGTGGTCCTCCTCGCCCTCGTCTTCGCCGGAATCGTCCAGGCCATGTTCCGCATGTTCTTTCCCCGCCCCTCCGCGGACCTTCCCGCCATCGTGCCCGGCGAGCCCGACCCGCTCGGCGCGGCCGTGGTCGTCCTCCTGCTGGTCGTCGTCCTCGTGACCGGTGTCTTCCTGCCCGACTGGCTCCTGCAGCTCCTGACGCGCGCGCAGGTCCTGCTGTCCGGGGGGGTGGGCGCATGAGCCACGCGGAGACCCGTCAGTCCGTCCGCCGCGACGAGCTCGTCTCCCTCGCGACCCACCTGGTCACGACCTCGGGCCACGCGCTCGTCTGCCTCTTCGCCACCGACGAACGCGCGGCGCACGGCCGATATCTCCTCCG
>CAXNDY010000204.1:0-3561 GCA_964201095.1 Saccharofermentanales bacterium | reverse complement strand
GAGGATCCTCGCAGCCGCCGGGCATCTCGTAGGGCTCGGTCGCGTCGATCACGGGCGCATCGGAGGTGCGCGAGAAGTGGTATCCGTCGGAACTCGTCGCAAGACCGATGCGGGACGTCCCCATATAGGGCGTGTCCTCCTCGGCACGCGTCTCGGCCCGGTAGAACAGATGGAAGACGCCGTCCTTCAGCGCCACTGCGCCGTTGTAGACCGCCCAGTCGTCGAATCCGCGCTTCGACGGGGAGAGGACGGGATTGGCCTCGTACTTGTGGAAAGGACCGATGGCCCAGCCGGGAATTCCGCTTTTCATGGGTTCTTCTCCTCTTTCTCTTCGCTTTGCAGGCCGATGAATTCCACGCGGTCGAATTCGACCCAGTGTCCCGGACCCCCCTCGACGCACAGCACCAGCCGGTCCGAAGCCCTCGGCGCGTATCGGGCGACCCGGCGGGGGATCTCCTCGCTGCGCGCACCCGGCCACTTCGGCTTCCAGAACGGTTCCCACCGGTCTTCGAGACCGAAGCCGTCGTAGTCGCCGAACATCCAGAACATCCAGTCCGACCCAGGGCTCATCGCGGCTGCCGAGACGAGCAGCTCGCGCACGCCGTCGTGCAGCACGACCCCGCGGACGACGACCGACGCGCTCTCCTGTCCGGCGGGAACGGTGACGCGGAGACCTCGGTCCGTGACCTCGAGGATCGCATCGCCGTCGACGGGACGCCAGTCGGCCGTCCGGAGCGAATCATCCGCCCAGAGGACCTTCGCCTCCACCTCGGAAAGACTGCGGTCCAGAGGCTGGACGACCTGCGCGGCCAGTTCGAAGAAGGTCCGGTAGTCCACGAGCTCGAAGCGCTCCGGGTCGAGCGTGGCGAAGTAGTCCGCCGCGTCGTCGATGAGGCTCGACTCATAGCCGTAGATCGGCACGAATTTCGGGAGCGGACCTTGTTCGTGGAGCTCCGCAAGATAACGGTCCGTCTTCTCGCGGTCGATCGCGCAGTCGCGGCAGAGGTCGCCCTTCCCATACCAGTAGTAGAACCGGTCGACGTGGCGCACGACCGGGAGCCCGCCGGTCTGGAACATCTCCCCGTCGGGAACGGCGACGTGGGGCTCGATCGACAGACCTCGGAGCCCGGGCAGCAGACGGGCGTACCCTTCGAGATGCGCGCGGTCGGCGTACCACAGGTCGGTCTCCTCGAGTCCCAGGTTGGTGTTCATCCGCGCCGTGTACGCCAGGAACTCCTCGAGGTGGTCGTTCTCGCGGACCGTGTCGTAGCCGGCTCCGTTCGGCGCCATCGTGAAGTGGTCGTTCGGCGTCTTCGTGCGGTGGTAGTACTCCACGAGGGACGGGAAATGCACGCAATGCGTGGGGTTGATGGCCCAGTTCGCGGGGTGGCGTCCGCGTCCCGGCTTGAGCCATCCGTCGTTGTAGAGCTGCGAGACCATCTTGGGGGTGTCGCCCTCGTTGGCCACGATGGAAAGATAGACCTTCTTCATCGGCCGGCCGACGGGCGGACGCTCCGGGTTCATGCGGTACGGCGGCGGCTGCAGCGGAGGCATCGCGGCATGGAAGGACAGGTTCGTCCCCCAGTCCGTGCAATAGACGAAGTGACCCGACCGCGTCGCGGTGAGTGCATGGCGCCATTCGGTCTCGTTCCAGCCCATGATGGCAGCGGGACGGATCAGCGAATCGAGGATGCGCCGGTGGATCCGGTCCTCCTTTTCCCCGCCGAGGATCAGGAAGTCGTAAGCCCCGCGGTTGCGTTCATTGCAGGACATGAAGTAGAAGAAGCATTTCCGCAGGAAGGCATAGTCCATTCCCATGGTGTGGAAGAACGCGTGGTGCACCCCATCCGAGCGCATGTAGGGGTATCCCATGCTGTAGGCCATCTCCCGGTTGCACAGCGGGACCAGCTCGTCGACCATCCAGCCGTAGAGGGATTCCGGGTCGACGTCGGACACGTCGAGGTCCTCGAGTACGGGCAGGTCGCCGAATTCCGCGCGGTAGTCCTCGTAGAGGGATCGGGCGACGGGTAGCGCGTAGTTCAGGTTCGCCAGGTTGACGGCCAGGACGAGGGACTGCACGTCCAGGTCCGGATAGAGGAAGATTCCCCGGAAACCGTCGGCGTGGTCCGCGAGCAGCTCGCGCAGACCGCCGGCCTCGATGAAAGCGAGCGAACGCGTCTCTTCGTAATAACGTCGGAACTCGCGTGTGCTCGCGGGTATCGCATCACCGAAGTGCTTCACTTCCCCGAGGTACCCATCGTAGTCGAAGTAGATCGCCGGGCCGCTACGGTTTACCATTCCGCATGCCGCCATGGCCAGGATGCGTTCGTTCTCGCCGCGTCGGGACGCGCGGGTGTCCATGCCCGTGGGAACCATCCGGTCGTCCCGGTACGGCGACTCCGAATAGCGGTACTGCAGCACGACTCCGTCGCCGCTTCCTGTCCCGACTTTCCCGGGAAGCGGGCTTCCATCGCAGTGGATCGGTTTCAATCGGTCCAGCCCCGTCATTTGTGCTTCACCGGGATCCTTTCGTATTTTTCGACATTCTCGCGGAAACGCGAGGGGGGGATGGCGGCGAACTCCTCGTCGATCACCCGGGCCCAACCCATCTGTCCGACCGGAGTGGACGAGATCGTGAAGGCCCAGCGCTCGCGGCACCATGCGAGATGTTCCGCGTAGGCGGGATCTCGGGATCGGTCGATCCAACGGCCGGAATCCCGTGATAGGTCGACGAATTCCTCGACCGGCGGTTCGTACTCGCGCGTCGTCTGGCGATGGCGCACATAGCGGAGCCGACCCGTCGAGATCATGTCCCAGCCGTCGTTCTCCGTGAAGGCGAACTCCCGAACGCAGTCGGTCTCGCCGCGCAGGACGGGCATCAGGGAGCGGCCGGGGACGACGTCATTCCAGGCCGGCCACGTCAGCGCGAGTTCCTCCTGCGGGTCGAGGCCGGCCGCATCGAGCAGGGTGGCCGTGACGTCGATCAGCGAGACGGGGTCTTCGACGCGTCGACCCGTGACATAGCGGGGGTGTCGGATCGCGAGCGGGATGGTCACGGACTCCGGCCAGGGTTGGTTCTTGCCGTCCCAGCGGTGATTGCCCAGCATGTCCCCATGATCGGCGGTGAACACGATGACCGTGTTCTCCAGCAGGTCTTCGGAACGCAGCGTCTCCAGAAGCCGGCCGATCTGGTCGTCGACGAATTCGACCATTGCGCGGTACCCTCTCCGGTTGTCGGTCCAACGCAGTTTCAAGGATTCGTCCGGAGGTTCCTGCCCGTCAAGGGTTTCGAACGCATGGTCGACCGATTCCGGCGCGATCCGGTCCAGATAGCGCCGAGGCGGGTCGACGATCGGGTGGGGACTGAGGTAGGAGCAGAAGAGCAGGAAAGGCCGTTCGAGGTCCCTTTCGCGTATCCGCTGGATCGCCTGGTCCGTGATCACGGTCTCGACGTGGTCGGCTTCCGAGATGCCGAAATCCTCGCTTGGGACGGGGACTTCGGGATGTCCGAGCGATGCCCGCCGGTCCAGTTCGTCCCTATAACGCTCCAGAAGTCCCTTT
>CAXNDY010000203.1:0-3563 GCA_964201095.1 Saccharofermentanales bacterium | reverse complement strand
GAACCCGCGTTCATGATGGTCCTGACAGGGGGCGAATACGGATTCAGGACGAAGGGCGGCGTGCTCGTCGTGCCGATCGGCTGTCTTCGGGATTGACCGGCAGGTGCCCGGTGTCCCTCGACTGGCGTATAATATGCGCAACGCTTCATAACACTTTCCTGGAGGAGGTCATCCGATGCAGCAGCTTCCGTGCGTCCTGATCCCGGCCTACCGCCCCGATGGCCGCCTGCCCGACCTCGTCGCCGACCTTCTCCCGCTGGGCTTCCGATGCATCGTCGTCGTGGACGACGGCAGCGGCGCGGCGCATGCGGACGTCTTCGACCGCTGCGAGGCGCTCGGCGCACGACTTCTCCGACACGAAGCCAACCAGGGCAAGGGCCGGGCGCTCAAGACCGGCATCGCCGCGCTGATCGCGTGTGGTGACGCGGCATACGGCATCGTCACTGCCGACGCCGACGGGCAGCATGCGCCCGCCGACATCCGCAAGGTGGCCGAGGCGCTCGCTGCGGAACCGTCCGCGCTGGTGCTCGGCGTCCGCGCCTTCTCCGGAGACGTCCCGCTGCGCAGCCGCATCGGAAACGGGCTGACCCGGTTCTTCTTCGCCCTGGTGAACGGGAGCGCCGTCCGGGATACGCAGACCGGTCTGCGCGGTCTCCCCGGCGGATTCTGCGCCGACCTCCTGACGCTGTCCGGCGAGCGGTACGAATTCGAGATGAACATGCTGCTGACGGCCCGTCCTTCCGGCTACTCCATCCTCCAGGTGCCGATCGACACGATCTATATAGAGGGCAATCGCTCCTCGCATTTCGACGTCCTGCGCGACCCCATCCGCATCTACGGACTGATCTTCGCCTTCCTCGGCTCGTCCCTCTTCGCCGCCGGCGTGGACTACGCCGTCTTCGCGCTCGTGTCCACCCTGCTCCCGGGCGTCCTGGTCGCCGCGGTCGTCATCGCCCGGGTCGCCAGTTCGCTCGTGAACTTCGGGGTCAACCACCATCTCGTCTTCCGGCAGAGGGGCTCGCCGAAGGACACCATGCTGCGCTACTACGCGCTCGTGCTCGCCGTCATGGTCGCGGGCTATCTCATCATCTCGGCGCTCCAGGCGTATACGCCGCTCGGGTTGTACGTCTCGAAGCTGTGCACCGACATCGGGCTCTACTTCGTGAGCTTCGTCGTCCAGCGCGAGTTCGTCTACCGGAAGAAGCTCGCGGAAGAGACGCGGTAGGGGTTCCCTTCCCGTATAAAACCATCATCGGAATCGGAATTGCCCTGCATGAAACGCGTTTCCTATGGTACAATTTCCGCAGGAAACTTTGTCCACGCTTGTCTGCCGCTGCCGACCCCCGACGGACTTCCGCCGCACGGGCCATGGACTGCACCGGGAGGTACTTTCGAGGCATGGAGACCGATGTTGCCTGCGCGACGCGGACCGATTCCGAGGAAAAGCGTCGCGGACTACTGCTCACCGTCATCGAGGAATACGACAGGGACCGGAGCAACCTGATCCAGGTGCTCCACATGGCGCAGGCCATCTATGGGCATCTGCCCGACGACGTCCTGCAGTTCATCTCCGACGAGATGGGGCTGCACTTCTCGGAAGTATCCGGCGTCGTCTCCTTCTACTCCTACTTCACGACGAAACCCAGGGGCCGGCACACGGTGCAGGTCTGTCTCGGCACGGCCTGCTACGTCCGCGGCGGCAAGAAGGTCCTGGACAACCTCCGGGAGATCCTCGCCGTCGACGTCGGCCAGACCACGGCCGACAACGCCTTCTCGCTCGAGGTCAAGCGCTGCATCGGCGCCTGCGGCCTCGCGCCCGCCGTCGCCGTCGACGGCACGGTGTACCGCCGCGTCGCGCCGAGCAAGCTCAAGGGCATCCTCGGCCGGTACGAGTAGAGGAGAAGGAGGAACGCATCATGGCAACTGTCTTGAAAACCATCCGGAACGCCGAGGACCTTCGGCGGATCCGCTCCGAATACGTCTCCGCCAGCGCGCAGAAGAAGTTCTCGATCCGCCTCTGCGCCGGCGCGGGCTGCATCTCCTGCGGCTGCGCCCAGTTGAAGGAGGCCCTGGAAAGCGAACTCGCGCACGTCGGCCTCCTTAGCGACGTCGACATCAAGGCGACCGGCTGCATCGGCAACTGCGACGTAGGACCCACGCTCGTCGTCGAGCCGGGCGGATTCTTCTACTGCAAGCTGACCCCCGAGGACGCCCGCACCATCGTGCGGTCCCACCTCGTCGGAGGCCACCCCGTCGAGGCGCTGGCCTACCTCGACCGCAAGACCGGCCGTCGCGTGCCGCGCATGGAGGACATCGACTTCTTCCGCAAGCAGCGGCGCATCGTGCTCGGCAACTGCGGCCGCATCGACTACGACCGGCTGGACGAGTATGTCGCGAATCGCGGCTTCGAGGCGCTGCACAAGGCGCTGACCGCGATGACCCCGGAATCGGTCGTCGACGAAGTCAAGAAGTCGGGCCTCCGCGGCCGTGGAGGCGGCGGGTTCCCCACGGGACTCAAGTGGGCGCTGGCGCGCAAGTCGCCCGGCGACGTGAAGTACATCGTGTGCAACGCCGACGAGGGCGACCCCGGCGCGTTCATGGACCGCAGCCTCCTCGAGGGCGACCCGTACGCCGTGATCGAGGGGATGGCGATAGGCGGCTACGCCATCGGCGCGACGCTCGGCTACCTGTACGTCCGCGCGGAGTACCCGCTGGCCGTCGAGCGCATGGAGAAGGCGATAGCGAAGTGCCGCGAGCTCGGCATCCTCGGCAAGGGACTCTTCGACTCCACATTCGACTTCGACATCAAGATCCGCATCGGCGCCGGCGCGTTCGTCTGCGGAGAGGAGACCGCCCTCATGGCGTCCGTCGAGGGACGTCGCGGCGAACCCCGTCAGAAGCCGCCCTATCCTTCCGAGCAGGGACTGTTCGGCAAGCCGACCGTGATCAACAACGTCGAGACCTTCGGCAACATCCCCTCCATCCTGCGGGACGGCGCCGCGGCTTTCGCGGCCGTCGGCACCGACAACAGCAAGGGCACCAAGGTCTTCGCGCTGGCCGGCGACATCCAGGACACCGGCATCGTCGAGGTCCCCATGGGCACGACGCTGGGCGAGATCCTCTTCGACATCGGCGGCGGCATCCCGCGCGGTCGGCGCTTCAAGGCTGCGCAGACCGGCGGACCTTCTGGCGGCTGTCTCACGAAGGCGCACCTGAACACCGTGGTCGACTACCAGTCCCTCGTGGAGCTGGGCGCGATCATGGGCTCCGGCGGCCTGATCTGCATGGACGAAGATACCTGCATGGTGGACGTCGCGCGCTTCTTCATGGAGTTCGTCCAGGACGAGTCCTGCGGACGTTGCGTCGCCTGCCGCCTCGGAACCCGCCGCATGCTTGAGATCCTCGAGCGAATCGTCCACGGGGAGGGCAAGGAAGGCGACGTCGAGCTGCTCCTCGAACTCGGCGAGACGATCAAGGATACCGCGATGTGCGGCCTCGGCCAGACCGCCCCGAACCCGGTGCTCAGCACCATCCGCCACTTCCGCGAGGAGTACGACGAGCAC
>CAXNDY010000202.1:0-3579 GCA_964201095.1 Saccharofermentanales bacterium | reverse complement strand
CTCGTAGGCCTTCAGGTCGGCCCGGGCGACCTTTCCGTTCTCGAAGGCGAAGAGGACCTGACCTGCATAGTCGTCCGTCGCGCGGAAGGCCACGACCTTCTCTCCCTCCTCGAGTTCAAGGCGGTTCGTGAGGAAGTCGCCCAGATCCGAAGGCTTGTGGTCGGGAATCTCGTAGGCCTTGACCTTGTAGCAGTTGCAGCGGTCGGAGAAGAAGAGCACGTCCGCCTTGTTCCGCGTCTCCTGCTCCTGAACGATGCGGTCATCCTCCTTGGTCTTGATCTCCCCGTTCGCCCGCAGCGATGTCATGGGAATCTTCTTCACGTATCCGTGGGCCGTGAGGAACAGCTTGAGGTTGAAGTCGTCGATGAAGTGGTGGTCCTCGACGACGGCTACGTTTTCGGCGGCGATCAGCCGCGTCCGACGGGGTTTGCCGTACTTCTTCGCGACGGCATCCAGGTCCGCGACGATCCGGTTGTCGACCTTCATCGGGTTCGACAGGATGCTGCGGAGTTCGTCGATCTCGCCCTGCAGATTCCGCAGGTCCCCGGTACGGGCCAGGATGTACTCCCGGTTCAGGTTGCGCAGACGGATCTCGGCGACGGACTCGGCCTGCAGCTCATCGATTCCGAAACCGGCCATCAGGTTCGGCACGACGTCGGATTCCTTGTCCGACTCGCGGACGATCTTCACGGCGCGGTCGATATCGAGCAGGATCAGTTCGAGCCCCTCGAGCAGATGGCGCTTCTCTTCCTTCCGCTCCATTTCGAAGCGCGTCTCGCGGCGTACGCAGTTCCGGCGCCAGGAGACCCATTCCGCGAGGATTCCCTTCACGCCCATCACGCGGGGCGTGCCGTTCACGAGGATGTTGAAGTTGCACGAGAAGTAGGTCTGAAGACTTGTGTAGCGGAAGAGCTTGAGCATCAGGGCATCCGGGTCCACGGAGCGGCGGTACTCGACCGTGAGGCGCATGCCGTCGAGGTCGGTCTCGTCGCGGACGTCGGCGATCTCCTTGACCTTGCCCGACTTGATCAGTTCGGCGATTTCGTCCATCACGGCCTCGACGGTCGTCGTATACGGGATCTCGACGATTTCGACCATCGCGAGCTTCCGGTCGACCTCGTACCGCGCGCGCAGCTTCACGGCCCCTCTTCCGGTCGCGAACACCTCGGCCATCTCGCCCTCGTCCATCAGGATCTCCGCGCCGGTCTCGAAGTCCGGCGCAGGGACCAGGGTCCGCACATCGACGGCGGGGTCCCGGATGTACGCCGCGGTGGCGCGGCAGATCTCGGCGAGGTTGAAGGAGCAGATGTTGCTGGCCATCCCGACGGCGATGCCCTGGTTGGCGTTGACGAGGATCGTCGGGAAGGTCGCCGGCAGCAGAGCGGGCTCCTTCATCGACCCGTCGTAGTTGTCGATGAAGTCGATCGCGTCGCGGTCGAGTCCGCGGAACACCTCCTCGCAGATCCGGTCGAGCTTGACTTCGGTGTAGCGGGAGGCGGCATAGGCCATGTCGCGCGAATACTGCTTGCCGAAGTTCCCCTTCGAGTCGATGTAGGCGTGCAGCAGGGCTCCGTTTCCACGCGTCAGGCGGACCAGCGTCTCGTAGATCGCCTGGTCTCCGTGCGGGTTGAGCTTCATCGTCTGGCCGACGACATTCGCGGACTTGGTCCGGGATCCCGTCAGCAGGCCCATCTTGTACATCGTGTAGAGGAGTTTCCGGTGCGAGGGCTTGAATCCGTCGATCTCCGGAATGGCACGGGAGACGATCACGCTCATCGCATAGGGCATGAAGTTCTGCTCGAGGACGTCCGTGATCGGACGGTCGTCGACGGGGACCTGGATCTCCGGGACCGGGACGGGCGGTGTCGCATCAACGGGTTTTCTGGCAGCCATCTTCCCTCTCCTCAGTCGACGTCGAGCATGTCGAGGTAGCGATGCCCGTTGGTCTCGATATGGATCTTCCGACCGGCCAGATTCTCACCGAGCAGTAGGTCGAAGACCTCGGAAGTCCTCTTCGCGTCCTCGGGACAGACCCGGACGAGGCGACGCGTCACCGGGTTCATCGTCGTGCGCCACATCATCTCCGGCTCGTTCTCGCCGAGACCCTTGGAGCGCTGGATCGTGCACTTGTCGGCCCCGAGCCGTGCAAGGATGTCGGCCTTCTCCTTCTCGGAGTATGCGAAGTGCGTCTGCTCTTCCTTCCGATTCCGGTAGGTCACTTCGAACAGGGGAGACTCCGCGATATGCACCTTGCCCGACTCGATCAGGGTCGGGACGAGCCGGTAGAGCATCGCGAGGATCATCGTGCGGATATGGAAGCCGTCGACGTCCGCATCGGTGCAGACGATCACCTTGGAGAATCGGAGCGACCCCATGTCGAAGGCGGACAGGTCGCGGTTGTGCTTGGTCTGGATCTCGACGCCGCACCCGAGGACCTTGACGAGGTCGGTGATGATTTCGCTGCGGAAGATGCTTTCATAATCGGCCTTCAGGCAATTGAGGATCTTGCCGCGCACCGGCATGATCGCCTGGAACTCGGCGTCGCGGCCGAGTTTGCACGAACCGAGTGCGGAGTCTCCCTCCACGATGTAGAGCTCGCGTTTCGCGACTTCGCGCGTACGGCAGTCGACGTACTTCTTCACGCGGTTGGCGATGTCGACGTTGCCCATCAGCTTCTTGCGGAGATTCAGCCTCTGCTTCTCGGCGGTCTCGCGGGAACGCTTGTTCGCAAGGACCTGGTCGCCGATGCGGTCGGCATCGGTACGATTCTCGATGAACCAGACTTCGAGCTTCTGGCGGATGGACTCCGTCATGAACTCCTGGATGAAGCGGTTGTTGATGGCCTTCTTGGTCTGGTTCTCGTAGCTCGTCGAGGTCGAGAAGGAGCTGGCAATCAGCAGGAGACTGTCCTGGACATCGGCGAACGTGATCTTCGCCTCGTCCGCCTTGTACTTCCCACGGGTCTTGAGAAGCTTCTCCAACTCCGAGACCAGTGCGCTCCGGACCGCCTTGTCCGGGGACCCGCCGTATTCGAGCCAGCTGGAGTTGTGGTAGTACTCCAGCACGTTGACCTCGTTGTGGAAGCAGAACGCCACGGAGAACTTGACCTTGTATTCCGGCTTGTCTTCGCGGTCGCGGCCCTTTCCGGCGGCCTCGAACAGGACCGGGCGCGAAAGGGCGTTGTCGCCGGCCAGCTCGAGCACGTAGCCTTCGATGCCGTTCGGATACAGGAAGACCTCCCGGGTGTCGGAAGGCTCGTCGACGAAGACGAACTCGATGCCGGGGTTGACGATGGCCTGGCGCTTGAGTGTGTCGAGGAAGTATGAATTCAGGATATCCGTCTCCGTGAAGACCTCCCGGTCCGGCTTCCACTTCTGGAAGGAACCGGTTCCGTTGGAACGGACCGGCGTCTTCTGGAGCCCGCCGACATTCACGCCCTTCTCGAAATGGAGCTCGTGCTTGAATCCATCGCGCGTGACGACGACGTCGAAGACCTCCGAGGCGTATTGGGTGGCGCAGGCGCCGAGACCATTCAGTCCGAGGCTGTATTCGTAGTTCTCCCCGGACAGGTTGTCGTAC
>CAXNDY010000201.1:0-3579 GCA_964201095.1 Saccharofermentanales bacterium | reverse complement strand
CGAAAAGGCGCTCCCGACCGTCTGGTCGAAAGCGCCTTCGCTGTTGTTGTGGAGTAGAGGGGTCGAGGGGGAGGGTTGTCAACAGGAGATTTTCAGCGCGCCCGGATCACGGATGCTTAGGCGAATTTCACCGCATGGCGGGAATTTGTGAAGAATCAGGTAATATTCCCTCTGTATAGGGTGAAATTGTGATACTCTCTAGGAAAGGAACCGAAGGGAGGTGCCGGATGATTCTTCGACCGCAATACCTGGACCAACTGACACGTTCGAAGGGAACGGATTTCGTGAAGATCCTCACGGGGGTCCGGCGCTCCGGGAAATCGACACTGCTCCAGATGTACAGGACCTGGCTGCTCGGCGAAGGGGTCGCTCCCTCCGATATCCTCGAGATCAATTTCGAGCGTTTCGAGGATGCCCCGTTCCGCGACGCGAAGGTACTCCACGAATTCGTCGGCAGACGCGCATCCGCCGGAGAAGGACTTTTCCTGCTGATCGACGAGGTGCAGGAGGTACCGGAGTGGGCCAGAGTGGTCAACAGCCTGCGCGTCTCATTCAAGGTCGATATCTATCTGACCGGCTCGAACGCCAGCCTCTTCTCCGGGGATTCCTTGACCTACCTGGCCGGCCGCTACCTCGAAATCAGGGTCTTCCCCCTGTCCTTCGCGGAGTTCCTCGCCTTCCGGGGAGCACCCGAGGACATACAGACGGCCAGACTCTTCGAGACCTACCTGCGGGACGGGTCCTTCCCGGCGGTGGCGCTGACCGAGGAACCTTCCCTGATCCGGACCATCAACCAGGGCCTGTTCGACTCGATCTTCGCACGGGACATCCTGATGCGGGGGCAGATCCGAGACCCCGGGAGTTTCCTGAAGGTCGCGAAATTCGTCTTCGAGAACGTAGGCAGCTCGGTTTCCGCCAACAACATCGCCAACGTCATGAAGTCGGAAGGCTCCTCGCTGAAGGCGGATACCGTGGACAACTACCTGAAGCTGATGTGCGACGCCTTCATCCTCTACCAGTGCGATCGGTTCGACATCCGCGGGAAGGGCCGACTCCGTACGAACGGGAAGTACTACGCGGTCGACACCGGAATCCGGAATCAACTGCTTGGCGTCGATGCCTCGAACCGTGGACATCTGCTTGAGAACGTCGTCTACTTCGAATTGCTTCGGAGGGGTTATCAGGTGCAGACCGGGAAGAACGGTGGGCTGGAAATCGACTTCATGGTCGAGAAGGACCGGCAGAGAGCGTACGTCCAGACGTGTTGGTCCATCATGGACGAAGAGACCCGAAAACGCGAACAGGCAGCCTTCCGCGGCCTCCCCGACGCATTCCCCAGGTATGTCCTTTCCATGGACGACTTCGATCTGTCCGAGCAGGGCGTCCGGCATCTGCGTGCGTTCGACTTCCTGTTGGGGAAGACGGATGCCCTGAGGTGATCACGCAGGGAGGATAACGGGCCGAAGAAACCGCGATTCGAACCTTCAGCGCGACCGGATCACGGTCGGGTCGATGTGCCGCAGGTCCGGGGAGCAGGTCCTGCCCATGGCGGCGGCGAGGACTCCGGTGATCTCCTGGATCTTCCGGCAGACCCCGTCCGCGCCTTCCTCGGACAGCGCGTCGAGCAGGCCGCGCCCGACCGACACGGCAGTCGCGCCGAGCGCGAGCGCCTTGAAGGCGTCGACGCCGGTCGTGATCATGCAGTCGACGAAGACCGGCATGCGGTCGCCGATGACCCGGAGAATCTCGGGCAGCACCATCAACGGCGGAACGGCGAAGTCCTGGATGCCGTGGTGGTGGGACAGGACCAGACCCCGCACGCCGGCTTCGAGCCCCTTGCGTGCATCCTGGACGCTCAGAACGCCTTTCAGGAGGAACGGGACGTCGCCTGCGGCCTGGACATAGCGCCGGATGTCGTCCGTGGACTTGGAGCCCATCGGGACGCCCAGCACCGACCCGAGCTCGCCTTTCTGGTTGAATGAATGGTCGACGTCCATGCCGATGCCGAGGACGCCGCAGGACTTCGCATGGGCGATCCGCCGGAGGACCACCGTCTCGTCCGCGTAGGGCTTGAGCACGACGATGGTCCGGGCGCCCGTCGCGACGATGGACTCGAGCTCGGCCTCGTCGCCGAATCCGGCCCAGTAGACGGCCTGGGCCACGAAGGCGCCCTTGGCCAGCTCCACCATGCCGTTCGGGCGGAACCGGTCGAGGTGGGACAGCGCACCGGTCATGATCGGCGTGGCGAAGGTCTCCCCATAGAGTTCGAAGGTCGTGGAGGGGACGACGGCATCGAGGTAGCGCAGTTCGAGGAGAAGCGAGTCCAGGTATTCGCGCGTGATCCGGTTGGCATCGCCCGCTCGGGTGGGCTCAGGAAATTTCTGCTCCATCGTTTTCCTCCCCTTTCGCATCGTTTCTGAAAATTCACACCCCATGTATACCGTAGTCCTTCGAAATGTGCAACGCCCGGCGAAGCGCGAATCGGGTATAGTGGAACTGCGGAGGGGAGAACGACATGGGGGAGATGAGACTGGGCACGATCGGATCCGGCATGATCGTCCGGAAGGTGCTGGAGGCCGTGCAGGTCACGGAGGGGATCCGCTGCGAGGCGGTCTACTCCCGGGACGAGTCGACGGGTAGGACGCTGGCGGGGAGACATGGCGTGCGAAAAGTCTACACGCGGCTCGAGGACCTGCTGGTCGACCCGGAGGTCGATTTCGTCTACATAGCCTCGCCCAACGACCTGCATTACCCTCAGGCGAGAATGGCGCTGGAACACGGAAAGAACGTGATCTGCGAAAAACCCATGACGCCCACGAAGCCCGAAGCCGAGACTCTGGTCCGGCTCGCCCGGGAAAGGGCGCTGCTGCTGATCGACGCGGTGCCCACGGCGTATCTGGCGAATCTCCGGGTGATCCGCGAACAGTTGCCGAAGGTCGGCCGGGTCCGGCTGGTCCTGTCCAGCTTCAGCCAGTATTCCAGCCGCTACGACGAACTGCTGCAGGGCGGACTGCCCAACGTGTTCAGCCTGGACCACGCGGGCGGGGCGCTGCAGGACATCGGGTTCTACAACGTCTATCTCGGCGTCGCCCTCTTCGGCCGGCCCCGTTCGGCTGTGTACCACCCGAACCGCTTCCGTGGGGGCGTCGATACGTCCGGCATCCTGGTCCTCGAGTATGACGACTTCGTGTGCAGCTGCGCCGGCGCCAAGGACACCTGGGGCGTGAACTCCGTGCAGATCGAGGGCGAAACGGGGTTCCTCCACATCCAGGGCGGCCCCCAGGCGTTGACCGATGTCCGGGTCGTCACGAAGACGTCCGACGAGACCTACAACAAGCAGACGACGACCAACCGCTGGCTCCTGGAGGTGCAGGGCTGGGTGGAGCACGTCGCGTCCGGCGACCGGAGGTTCTTCGACGATTGCCTGGAGACGATGCTGGACGTGGTCGAGGTCATGGAGTCCGCCCGGAAGCAGGCGGGTATCCGGTTCACAGGCGAATGAAGGAGTAATGGGGATGAGAGCTGCCGTATTCCATGGAAAAGGGTCGATGGCCGTCGAGGATCGGGCGTCGCGACGCC
>CAXNDY010000200.1:0-3611 GCA_964201095.1 Saccharofermentanales bacterium | reverse complement strand
GTCGTTCTATAGCGCGTTCAATCTGAACTACGGGTATTTCTGGGGGGCCTCGACGGGGAATCCGTACTTGCGTGCACGGGCGGCCGCGGACATCGTGCTGTTCGGGCACCGACTGCTTCTCCAGGAAAGCGAAGTGCTGTATCCATGCCACAAGGGCCTTCTCCAGGCCATGGAAGAACTCGAGCACAAACCGGAAGGCATCGTCGAGAAGGGCAATCTCTTCTTGTCCCGCATGGACGATGAGAGCAAGGACGCTTTCGTCGCTTCCATTCTCGCGTTCATCCAGTTCCGTCCCCCTGCGGACCTCAACGAAGTCCTGACGCGCTATATCGACGACAATGAATTATGGTGGTACAAGCAGCGCCCCATGGTCGCCGAATGGTGAAGACGGACAGGTTCCCTTCCCGGCCTATACCCAAAGAAAGGTGATCAGGAGATTCTTCCGATGGACGAACCCTCTGGTGATATAGAAGTGGATCCTTTGGAAGTAGTTCTTCGAGCCGATTCCGGCAAATGAAACGATGATGGACCTGTATCGATCGGGGAGGTCTGGATATTTCGACAGGAGCACGGCTCTGCTTCTTGGGCTCGTGAATTCGGCACGCTTTGCCTTGAAGAAGCCGGGCTTGATCCTGTAATGCAGGAGTTTCCTGACGATGTCCCACTTCGACCGTTTCCTGGCACCCATGACATTGCTCGAATGCTGTCGATACAGGACCAGTGGTTCTTCGATATACAGGAGATTCCCGTAGATGAAGGTGACCGCGGCAATCCATAGGTCATGCATGGGGATCCTGGCGACATCGATGTGTTCCAGCGCCTTGTCGACGGCGGCGCGATTCATGAGCATCGTGCAACCGGAAACGATGGCACTGATCAGTATGGATTGAATGGAGACCGAGTCCGGTCTTCTTTTCATGTATCCCATATAGGAGGGGGCGATCACTTTCAACGACCGATCGACGACGACCAGGTCCGAATACACGACGAGTGGAATATTCCCCCGAACCGCTTCTTCCTGTTCCATCCGCAGAATGGATTTCGCGATCTTCTCCCTTTTCCAGACGTCGTCCTGGTCGCAGAACATGATGTACGGCTCTTTCGTTCGAACCAGCATCGAAACGAAATTGCTCTTCGCGCTTCCCGTAGCCGGGTACTCCATCAGCACGAATCGGCCGGGATGTCGTGCGGCATATTCCCGGACGATATCGAGCGTTGCGTCGGTGGATCCATCATCGTGGACATAGCATGTGAAATCCGGAAGGGTCTGTTCCAGCAGAGAATCCAGCTGTTCCCGAAGGAATCCCTCTCCATTGAAGGTTGCGAGAAGAACGGCGATCCTGGCCATCATACCTCCATGCACTTTTGCGCTGTAAGAATATCAGATAAGGCCACTGGATTCAAAATCGGACCTTACGGACGGGTGGCAGGGGTCTCGTCCCGGGCAACTTTTCGCAAGCCGTGGTACAATGCAGGCGTTCGACCTTCCGCTCCGGACCCCTTCGACCCGACCCGAGGAGACCAGGAATGACCGACCGCAACGCCGCCAAACGAACGCTTTCACGCTGGATCGTCGCTCTCGCGCTGGGTCCGCTGCTTCTTTCGGTAAGCCTTCCCGGCTTCTTCACGCTTCGAACCCGACTGGAGAGTCCGTCCACGATATCGCCGTCCGCCGCGCCGACGCCTGCAGAAACGGACGGACGCGACGGGTTTCTTCCTCTGGATGGAAGCGAGGACAGGGACGTCATTCTGGGCAGCCGTGGCGGGGGATATCTCATGCTGGGACCGAGACCGAGCCCGGCCGTTCCAACGGTTGAAGCGATGCCCAGCGCAGCCACCACGCCCGTCGCGGACCCCGAACTCGGCGCCAGACTGTTCGATGAACTGCTTCTCGCGGTCTTTCCCGCGGAACAGCTCGAGGCGCTACCCGACTATTTCGTTCCGGACGACGGCGTATTCTACGTGACGTCCGACACCCTGAATCTCCGCGCGGGTCCCGGCACGGAATTCGAGATCCTGCACAAGCTGACCTTCGCCGAAAAGGTGACCCGGTCCGCTATCGGAACGGGTTGGTCGATCGTCTCCGACGCCAGCGGGTTGTCGGGCTACGTCTCCACGAAATACCTCTCCACGAAGAAGCCCGCGCCGAAGGTGTCCGCCGCGGACCTGCTGCGCGCGAAGGTCGTCGCCTATGCGAAGGAGCAGCTCGGCGTCCCATATATCCACTATGCCGCCTCCCCGTCGGCCGGCTTCGACTGCTCCGGACTCACCTGGTATGTGTACAAGAAGGTCGGCATCGCCGCTCCAAGGTCTTCCATCGGATACGGCACCTTCGGCAGGCACGTGAAGCTTTCGGAGATCAAGCCCGGCGACATCCTCTGCTGGGACACGTTCCATGATGGCGTCACGCGGATCAACCACGTCAGCATGTATGTCGGCAACGGGATCATGATCCACGCCCCCGGAACAGGCAAATACGTCTCGTACCACAAGGTCTCCACCTACGGGGAAGTTCTCGTGGACATCCGCCGCATCATCACGTGACGCGCCATGAAGACGTTCGAAGGAATCGACTTTCCCTTCGTCTCCCTCGAACGTGGATTCTGGCATCGTAAACAGGAACTGATCCGCGATGCGACCCTGCCTACGGTCGAACGCGTGTTCCGCGACACCCACCGGTTCGACGCCTTCCGGTTCGACTGGAAGCCGGGGATGGACTGGCAGCCCCACATCTTCTGGGACTCGGACATCGCCAAGTGGGCGGAGTCCGTGGCCTATGTCCTTCGCCGGGGTCGCGACGAGGCGCTCGAGCGTTCCGTGGATGAGGTGGTCGCGCAGATCCGCGAGCACCAGGACCCAAGCGGATACTTCAACATCCATTTCACCGTGGTTGAGCCGGACAACCGGTTCCAGAAACGCACGGAACATGAACTCTATTGCGCGGGACACCTGATCGAGGCCGCGGTCGCCTACTTCGAGGCCACGGGCAAGGATGCGTTCCTGAAGGCCATGTGCCGGTATGCGGACCATATCGACCAGGTATTCCGACTGGACGGCTCCGCTGCGTTCGAAACCTGCGGCCACGAAGAGATCGAACTGGCGCTGGTCCGCCTGTACCGGTGCACCCGCGAACCGCGATACCTCGACCTGGCACGCTTCTTCCTCGACCGTCGCGGTCGGAGCGGGAAGGACGCCCGGGCGTTCTATCCGTGGGCGAACGCCCGCTATGCACAGGACCATGCGCCGGTGCGTGAACAGGCGACGGCGGAGGGCCATGCGGTTCGCAGCATGTATCTGTGCTGCGCCATGGCCGACCTGGCGCTCGAAGATGGCGACGAAGCGCTTCTCGACGCGTGCCGGCGGATCTTCCGCAACGTGTCGGGGCGACGCATGTACGTCACGGGCGCCATCGGCTCCTCGCACCTGGGGGAGGCCTTCACCGTAGACTACGACCTCCCCAACGGGGAAGCCTACGCGGAGACCTGCGCGGCCATTGGGCTCATGCTGTTCAGCCGGCGGATGCTGCGCCTCGAGCCCGATGCCCATTACGCCGACGTGGCGGAACGAGCCCTCTACAACGGATTCCTCTCCGGGCTCTCGCTGGACGGGCG
>CAXNDY010000199.1:0-3641 GCA_964201095.1 Saccharofermentanales bacterium | reverse complement strand
CGTTCTCCCTCGGCCTCCTTCAGGATCAGGGCCTCCAGGACGCCGCGCTCCATGCGGCCTGCCGCGACCTCCGCCACTAGGTCCGGACTGTTCGACAGGATCTTCACCGAGATGGCCGAGACCAGGGCGGTCATCCCGGACCCTTCGGGCGTCGTCTCTCCCGGCGCCATGCGCCCGAACCGCTCGGTCAGCGCGTGGTGCGACGTCACGACCGGCATGGCTACCACGCCCCCTTCGTCGAGCGCGCCGGAGCGGTCAGTCGCGGCAGCAGCGCCCGGTATTCCCGCAGGGTCTTCTCGTCCATCGCGGCGGCATGGCATCGACCGGCACAGGCGAACGCGCGTCGGCGCGCCTGGTCCGTGATGCACCCGCAGAAGGCTCCACCGGACAGCTCCTCCAGGGTCCCCCAGCCGAGGTCCGCCCCGGGGTGGTACTCGAAGGCGACGAATCGCACGCGGGAACGGTCGAGCTGGCGACGCGACCCGAGGAAGGCGATGTAGCGGTTGAATTCCCGGAATTCCGCGATGCCGGCCCGAACCGGCACGACGACGACTTCCGAAAGCATCAGCGACAGGCAGGTGAAGGCATCGTAGAGCGACCGCCCGCACAGGACCACCACGGCGTCGAAGGCGGATCCAGCCGAACGCAGCGTCTGCGCCAGACCTTCCGGCGAATAGTATTCGTAGTCCTCCATCCGGTAATCGCCCGCCAGGGCGCTGACACCGCGCACGGCGGTCGGCCGGGCGATGGCGGCGACGGCGTCCGGGGAAAGCCGACCGCGGGCATGCTCCTCCATGGCTTCGTCCAGTCCTCCGCCCGGAAACAGTCGGGAGGAGACGCCCCCTTCCCTTCTTTCCTCCCGGAGTCCCAGCAGCAGATCCGCCCGCGGGTTCAGCAGGTCCGCGTCCACGACCAGCACGCTTCTCCCCCCTGTGGCCAGTACGGACGCCAGCTCGCACCCGAATTCCGGTGCGTCCCAGATGCAGATCGGAGATGGCGGCAGGGAGCCCGTGGCCGAGGCGGGCGCGCGCGGCATCCCCTGCGGTCTTCCCTTCGGCTCGGGTTCCGTCGTTCGTTCCACCCCGCGGTTCCTCGCTACCCTCCTGCGCGACACCGGTGTCCCCTCGACTTCCCCTCGCCCTTCGATATCCTCTTCTCCATCGGCGCTGCCCATCAACGGCAGAAGGGCCTCGAGATCCGCGGCCACTTCGTTCGCGGAGCCGTAGCGGTCTTCGGGAGCGACGGCGCAGCAGCGCGCCGCGATGCGGGCGAACGGTGCGCTGGCGAAGGCCAGCAGGTCGCGGGCCGAAAGGGGACGCGCCGGGTCGGGTTCCTGTCCGGTCACCAGGCAGCCGAGCGTCGCCCCGATGCCGTAGACGTCGCTCTCGATGCGGGCGCCGCGACCCGTCGCGACCTCCGGCGCCGCGTAGCCGCGCGTGCCGAACAGTTCCACCCCGCGCCGCCCGAACGATAGAGGCAGGGCCGCGCCGAAGTCGATCAGACACGGCGTGCCGCGCGGCCCGACGACGATGTTCGAGGGCTTGACGTCGAGGTGCAGCAGCGGCTCGGGTTCCTGCCAGTGCAGGAAGTCCACCGCGCGGGCGATGCCGGCCATCCACCGCACGACGTCCGCTTCCCGCAGCTTTCCGCCAGCACGCTGTGCAACGACGTCCAGACTCTCCCCTTCCAGGTGTTCGAGAACCAGATAGGACCGGCCCTCATGCTCGATCTCCTCGAGCACCCGGGGCAGGGCGGGGTGCCTCAGTTCCACGAGCAGCGCGGCGACCTCCGGCGAGCGGAAGGAATCGGCCGGACGGACCGTCCAACGGACCCCCGTGCGGACATTCTCCACGAGGTGGAAGTCTCCGCAACCTCCGCAGACCCTGTATCGTCCCGCCAGCATCGTGTCCTTGTCCATGGGTCCCTCCGAGCGCTTCGGCTCTCCGCCGACCGCACTCCGAGCATACGTCCCCCGAACGGCGCACGGGTCCGTCCCCTTCCGACAGTCGGGTGCGATTGCCCCCATGCGTCGACAAACTCCCGCTCCATTCGCAACGCCGCGCCGCTGCAACGCAACGCAAAAAGACCGCCGGAGCCGGAGCGCCCCGACGGTCTTCGTATCTGTATGTTCCCCATGGTCTTCCGGTCCTGTGGTTGTTCGGGCCTTCAGCCCTTGCGGCTACGCGGCGCTGCCGTCCTTCAGGAGCAGGACGGGTCCGGTGAGACCGAGCACGCAGTCCGCCGTGATGACGCACTTGTCGATGTCGGTCCGCGAGGGGATCTCGAACATCAGGTCCATCATCACGTGCTCGAGGATGGAGCGCAGTCCGCGGGCGCCGGTGCCCCGCTCGACCGCCAGCTTCGCGATCTCCGTGACGGCGCCGTCGTCGAAAGAGAGGTCGACCCCGTCCATGTCGAACAGACGCCGGTATTGGCGGAGCAGTGCGTTCTTCGGCTCGAGCAGCACGCGCACGAGCGCATCCTGGTCGAGGCCGTCCAGCGTGGCGATCACGGGCACGCGGCCGATGAACTCCGGAATCAGGCCGAATTTCAGCAGGTCCTGCGGCATCAGGTGCGACAGGATCTCGCCGATGTCCTTGTCCTTCTGACTCTCGACGACCGCCCCGAAACCGATCGACTTGCGGCCGATGCGGTTCTGGATGATCTTCTCGAGTCCGTCGAAGGCCCCGCCGCAGATGAAGAGGATATCGGTGGTGTCGAGAGGGATGAACTCCTGGTTGGGGTGCTTGCGGCCGCCCTGCGGGGGGATGTTGGCGACCGTGCCTTCGATGATCTTGAGCAGCGCCTGCTGGACGCCCTCACCGCTGACGTCGCGGGTGATGGAGGGGTTGTCGGACTTGCGGGCGATCTTGTCGATCTCGTCGATGTAGATGATGCCGCGCTTGGCCCGCTCGAGGTCGTAGTTGGCGTTCTGCACCAGCTTGAGCAGGATGTTCTCCACGTCCTCGCCCACGTAGCCGGCTTCCGTCAGAGCGGTCGCGTCGGTCACGGCGAAGGGTACGTCGAGCAGGCGCGCCAGGGTCTGGGCGAGCAGGGTCTTGCCGCAGCCCGTCGGCCCGAGCATCAGGATGTTGCTCTTGGACAGCTCCACGTCGTCGTGGCGTCCGCCGGTCGCGCCCTTGCGGAACACGCGCTTGTAGTGGTTGTAGACGGCCACGGACAGGATCTTCTTGGCCTTCTCCTGCCCGATCACGTAGCTGTCGAGCGTCGCCTTGATCTGGATCGGCGAGGGGAGCTCGGCCGGAGCCGCGGGCCCCTTCTTCTTGCGCACGGGCGTATCGATGCCCTGGTGCAGGATCTCGTCGCAGAGCTCGATGCACTCGCTGCAGATGTAGACGCCGGGGCCTGCGATCAGCCGCTCGACCTGGGACTCGGTCTTTCCGCAGAAGGAACAGTGGACTTCGTCGTTGTGGTTGGGACCCTTCGGGGTCATCCCTCCGGAGCCTCTTCCCGCGCCGCCCTGTCCCCTGCCGGGACCTCCGCCCTTCGAATTCGATGTTGCCATGGGTCCTCTACTTTCTCTTCTCCATGATATGGTCGATGAGTCCATAGGTCATGGCCTCTTCGGCGGTCATCCAGAAGTCGCGCTCGGTGTCGACGTCGATCTTCTCGATCGGTTG
>CAXNDY010000198.1:0-3644 GCA_964201095.1 Saccharofermentanales bacterium | reverse complement strand
CAGAGTCAAGCGTTCCATCCGCACCCGCGCTCGCCACAAGAAGATCATCAAGCAGGCGAAGGGGTATTTCGGCAAGAAGAGCATCGTCTTCCGCATCGCGAACCAGCAGGTCATGAAGTCGCTGAATTACGCATATCGCGACCGTCGTGCGAAGAAGCGCGATTTCCGTCGTCTCTGGATCGTCCGCATCAACGCGGCCGCGCGTATCAACGGCATGTCCTACAGCCGCCTGATGAGCGGTCTCCGCAAGGCCGGCATCGCCCTCGACCGCAAGGTCCTGGCCGACATCGCCGTCCACGACGCAGTCGCCTTCGCGGCGCTGTGCCAGCGCGTCCAGTCCGTCTAGAGGACGAACGGCTCCGCAGGTAGAAGGAAGTGAACCCTGAGAGGACGGGTGGCAGCACCCGTCCTTCGAATTCCATGGAACACGTTTCGATGCTCCGCATCGTCAGCAAGGAAAACCCGACCTTCCGAAGGGTCCTTTCGATCCGTTCCGGAAGACCGGAGCCGAGCGACGGGACTCTTGTGCTTCTCGAGGGGTACCGCCTCTGCCAGGAGGCGCTGTCTTCTGGATGCCGTCCGGTCCTGCTCTCGTTTTCCGAGTCCATCGCGGACGACCCCCGGACGGCCGCACTTCGGAAGGCTTCCCCTCCGGAGTCCTCGGCCTGCGTGTTCAGCGACGCTCTCTTCCGTAGGCTCTGCCGCACGGAGGAGCCCCAGGGATTCCTGCTTCTCTGTGAGAGCCCCGAAATCCGCGGCCTCCCCGCTGCCGCCGACCCCCAGGGCCGATACCTCGTCCTCGAGGACGTCCGGGATCCGGGAAACGTCGGAACCATGGTTCGTACGGCCGATGCCGCTTGCCTGACCGGCGTGGTCCTGACCCCGGGCAGCGTCGATCCATTCAACGACAAGGCCCTGCGCGCCTCGATGGGGTCCGTCTTCCATCTGCCCCTCTACCGGGCTACGGTCGCCGATACCGCCGTCTGGCTCCAGGCGGCCGGCTTGCCGCTCGTTGCCGCGGACCTGCGCGGCGTCGACCTGTTCGAAGCTTCCCTGCCCGGAAATGGTGCGGTCCTGATCGGAAACGAAGCCGATGGACTCACCGGAGAAGCGCTCGCCCTCTGCGACCAGCGGGTGCGCATCCCCATGCCCGGCCGGGCCGAGTCCCTCAACGCCGCGGCGGCCGCCGCGATCCTTGTCTATGAGATGCTGAAGGCCTCGCAGAAAGGCCAGATGGGTGCGGGGAACGCACCCGGTTCGAACCGGAAGGAAGGATAACCCATGCAGATCGTCGTGATCGGTTGTGGAAAGGTCGGGTCCTCGCTGGCGCGGGAACTCGTCGAAGCGGGCAACGAGGTCGTCATCATCGAGAGCGACCGCAATCTCCTGACGAATGCGGACGATATCGACTGCATGAAGATCAACGGGGTGCCGATCGACAAGGACGTGCTCAAGAGCGCCGGAATCGAGACGGCGGACGCCGTCTGCGCCGTGACCCAGGACGACAACCTGAACATCATGTGTTCCCAGGTGGCGCGAGAGATCTTCAAGGTCGAACGCGTCATCGCGCGTATCTTCAACCCTGGAAGCCGCGAACTCTTCGAGGAATTCGGCCTCGAGACGATCTGCTCGACCAGCCTGACGGTCGACGCGATCATCCGCACGCTGAGCGACGAGGAGGACGAGGAGTTCCACATGATGTGCGGCAACGACATGGTGATGACCACGGTCGAGACCGGTTCCGTGCACGTCGGGATGACCGTCGAGGAATACTCCGAGGTCAACGGCAAGCACGTCCTCGGCATCATCCGCAAGACCCGCCGCATGCTCGCCATGCCGGGCATGAAGATCGAGAAGTCCGACAGGATCATCCTCGCCGCGCTCCAGTAGCGGACCGGCATCGAAAGGCGGAAGGGACCATGAAGATCCTCATCATCGGCGGCGGCAAGCTCTGCTACTATCTCGTGAAGACGCTGCAGCCCGGACACCACGAGATCACGCTCATCGAGAAGCGCATGGAGATCTGCGAGCGCGTCGCGACCGACTTCAACGTCGACGTCTACAACGGGGATGGGACCAACATCGCACTGCTGGAACAGGCCGGCGCGGCCGACATGGACATCCTGATCGCCTTGACCGGCAAGGACGAGAACAACCTCATCGCGAGCGAGATCTGCAAGAAGAAGTTCGGCATCCGCTTCACGGTGGCCAAGGTCAACAACCCCAAGAACATCGAGATGTTCGAGCGGCTCGGCGTCGACAAGCCGGTGTCCAGCACGCAGATCCTCGCGGACCTGATCGAGCAGGAAGTCGAATACAGCGGCATGAAGATCGTCATGAAGGTGAAGGGGACGTCGAAGGTCATCGTCGAGTTCCAGCTGTCCACCAAGTCGCCCGCCTGCGGGAAGAGGATCCGGGAATACGAATTCGCCGGGGAGAGCAAGATCATCCTCCGGACGAAGGCCGATGGCAACGTCGAGATCCCGGACGGAGATACCACGCTTTCGGCCGGGGAGATCCTGACCATGGTCTGCGACCGTCATCAGTTGGACAACCTCTGGAAGTCGATGGTCAAGTAGAGGCAGGTTCGGATGAACGGAAGAAGAGGGCCGGTACAGCGCGTACCGGCCCTCTTCGTTTCACGCAGGGGGTGCGGACGAAGACTACCCGACGAGGACCTTGCCCTCCGGCAGGACCTTGTCGCTGCCGAGGCGGGCACGCACGGCAAGACCGAGGGCGAAGGAGGCCGGACCGACGCGACCGATGAACATCACGGGAATCAGCGACGCCCACGAGGCAGGGTGGAGTGTCGGCGTCGACGCCGAGGAGAGGCCGACGGTTCCGAAGGCCGAGGTCACTTCGAAGAAGAGATCGATGAAGGTCAGGCGGGTGAAGGGCGTCTGGACCTGGGCGAGCTGCATGGAGAGCAGCCGGGACTCCTCGATGAAGGTCAGGGCCATGGTGACCGTGACGACGAGCCCGATGGCGAGGCCGGCGATCGTGAGCGCGCGGGCGACGGTTTCCTGGGAGATGCGGCGCTTCAGCATGATCGTGCCGTCGCTGCCGTGGAGTTCCGAAAGGACGGCGAACAGGAGGACGCCGAAGGTGGTCACCTTGATGCCGCCGCCGGTGCCGCCCGGAGCCGCGCCGATGAACATGAGCACGATGGTGACGAATTTGGAGCCGGGGCGGAGCGAGAACTGGTCGATCGAGTTGAAGCCGGCGGTCCGGGGCGTCGCGGACTGGAAGAAGGCGGCGAAGGGCTGCTGCCAGGCGGGAAGGCTTCCCAGGGCCTGATAGCCGGTGTTGTTGCGTTCTGCGAAGTAGAAGAAGAGGGTTCCGCCGACGAGGAGGATGCCGGTGATCCAGAGGACCATGCGCGTGTGGTAGTTGAGGGAGGCCTTCTTGCGGACGGCCATGACCACGTCGACCCATACGACGAAGCCGAGTCCGCCGAAGATCAGGAGCAGCGCCGTCGTGATGGTGACGATGGGGTATCCGTTCCAGGCGGTCAGGCTCGAGAAGGGACCGGAGGCGGTGGCGCCCATCAGGTCGAATCCCGAGTTGCAGAATGCGGAGATGGCCTGGAAGAAGGCCTTGTAGCAACCGGAAAGCCAGCCGAAGACCGGGACGTACTGGGTGGC
>CAXNDY010000197.1:0-3652 GCA_964201095.1 Saccharofermentanales bacterium | reverse complement strand
AGCATATCGACACGAACCAGGAGGACTCGAAACTGTTCCTTCTCCTGTGCGGATCCTCCATGTCCTTCATGGAGTTCCAGGTCCTCGGCTACGCGAGCCCTCTCTATGGTAGGCGGACGGCTCAATTCAAGATCCGCCCCTTCACGTATGTCGAAGCTGCGGAGATGCTTCCGGGCTTCGAAGACGAGGAAAAGGCTGTCCTGTTTGGTGTGACCGGTGGGATTCCGGAGTATCTCGCTCGGATCGACAACCACATCACCATGAAGGAAAACATCGTGGAGCTCTTCCTGACTCCTTCCGGTCGGCTGTTCGAAGAGCCTTCGAACCTTCTCAAGCAGGAATTGAGGGACCCGCAGACCTATCACGGTATCCTGTCGGCGATTGCAGGAGGATCCAGCCGGTTGAACCAGATCGCCACCCGGGTCGGGATCGAAACGGGGGGGTGCAGCAACCTCCTTTCGACCCTGATCGCATTGGGAATCGTGCGAAAGGATACACCCGTCACGGAGCCGAACGCGAAGAAGACGATCTACGCCCTCGAGGACACGATGTTCCGTTTCTGGTTCCGATTCGTCGGTCCGAACCGGAACGGAATCGTCGCCGGATTCGGGGATAAGGTGTACGACGCGGTCATCGAACCGGGGCTTTCGACCTTCATGGGAAGCGTCTTCGAGGAAATCTGCAGGCAATATCTCCTCGAACTGGCTCGACAGGACAAACTGCCGTTCCTTATCGGAAACATCGGGCGATGGTGGGGAAACAACCCCAGGGAACGCCGCGAGGAGGAAATCGACCTCCTGGCCGTTTCGGGAGACCGGGCGATCTTCGGGGAATGCAAGTGGACCCGAGCGCCCGTGGATGTCGACGTACTGGACGACCTCATGGCGCAGTCCCGGCTGTTCCACTACCTGGATTGCCACTACTATCTCTTCGCGCGCAAAGACTTCAGCGAAGCCCTGCGGAAACGCGCTGAAGAAGTGGAGGTCCACCTCGTGTCCTTCAAGGAGATGAATCCCGGTTCAGCCTCAGGAAAGTGAAACCGCCGGTATGCCGTTCTCGGAATGCACGAGACGGTCGGCGAGACTGCGGACGTCCTCGGGACCGAGCACCAGCACCAGGTCCCCCGCGCCTATGCGCGCGTCGAGGCGGCGCGTGATGTCGTCCGGGTCCTCGCCGAATTCGGCGTGCCCGCCGGCGCGGTTGATGGCCGCGACAAGATCACGGCTGCTGATGTCGTGGCGGTTGACCTCTCGGTCCGAGAAGATCTCGGCGAAGATCACGTCGGCGCAGGGCGCAAGAGCCGAGACGAAGTCGTCGAAGAGGACGCGCGTGCGGCTGTAGGTCAGGGGCTGGAAGACGACCCAGGTGCGGCCGTGGGGAATGCGGGCCGCGGCCCGCAGCGTCGCGCGCGCGGCGGCGGGGTGGTGCGCGTAGTCGGCGACGACCGTGGCGCCGCGGTAGGTGCCCTTGATCGTGAAGCGGCCTTCGGCCCCGCGGTATTGGGCGAGGACGGAGGCGACGACCGGACCGGGGCAGCCGTTCCGTTCGGCGCAGGCCGCGGCGGCGAGCGCGTTGAGGATGTTGTGGTCGCCGGGAACGCGGAGGGAGGCGTGTGCGAAGAACGCGCCGTCCCGGAGGATGTCGAAGTCGGGGAAGCCGCCGGGGTAGGTGAGGGCGGAGCAGGAGAAGGAAAGGGGACGGTCCGGATGGGTGCCGTCTACCGCAAGAGTGGGGGAGGAGGGGGTGAACCCGACGCAGTCGGCTTCGAACCCGAAGGTCACGAGCTCCGGCATGCGGCGGCCATCCCCGGCCCGCTTCGAAGCGAGGCGCTCGAGCAGGGTCTGGACGTTCGGGTCGAAGCAGGGGACCACGAGGTGCCCGTCTTCGGGGAGTCCATCGGCGAAGGCGACGAAGGTGTCGATGGTGTGGTCGATGTCCCGGAAGCAGTCGACGTGGTCGTAGTCGATGTTGAGCACGGCGGCGGTCGTGGACTTGGACTTGAGGAAGCTGCCCGTGTATTCGCAGGCCTCGGAGACGAGGATGCCGCGGTCGGAATCGGCGCCGATGCGGACGGACCCGTGGAATCCCTCGAGCTCGCCGCCGAGGTGGACGGTCGGGTCGAGCCCGGCCTCGATCAGCATGAGGGAGCAGAGGGCGGTGGTGGTGGTCTTGCCGTGCGTGCCGGAGAGGTTGATCACGGCGGGGAAGTCCTCGGTGAGCCAGCCCAGGAAGGCGGCGCGGTCGACGACGCGGAGGCCCATCTCGCGGGCCCGCTGGAGTTCGGGGTTGTCGTCGTGGACGGCGGCGGTGTGGATCACGACTTCCGGCGCGGTGGCGTCGATCGAGTCGGCGTGGTGCCCCTCGAAGAAGCGGACGCCACTCGCGGCCAGGTGTTCGGTGCGTGCGGAGGGGTGGCGGTCGGAGCCGGAGACGCGGAAGCCCCTGGAGAGGGCAATCTCGGCGAGCCCCGCCATGCTGATCCCGCCGATGCCGACGAAGAACAGCGAGGTTCCGGGGGAGAGCCTGGAGAGGGACTCGTGGGCTTGGGTGGGCTGCATCGCGGGCACCTGCCTTTCCCGAACATCATAGACTCTCGAGGGTTTCCGGGCAAGTGGATCGTGGCGGGGCGGACGCTTCCGTCCGGCGGTCCGGGTGATTTTTAGGTCGAAATGCGATACAATGAAAGCCACGGCAAACCCCGCATCAGAAGGAGGTTGCGACGATGGAGATCACCGATATCAACATCCGAAGGATCGATTCCGATGGAAAGATGAAGGCCGTCGTGTCCGTGACGTTCGACAACGATTTCGTCGTGCACGACATCAAGGTCATCGAGAGCGCGAACGGGCTGTTCATCGCGATGCCCAGCCGCAAGACGCCCGATGGGGAATACAAGGACATCGCCCACCCCATCAACTCGAAGTTCCGCGAACGCCTGGCGAGCGCGGTGCTGACCAAGTACCAGGCCCTGCTCGAGATCCACGCCGCAGCGGCTGCGACGGCCGCGGCTGCAGCTCCCGCGCCGGTGTCCGCGGTCCACCCGGAAGAGGAAGTCTGAGGGTAGACCCGCTCTGCCGGAGGCGCGCTCCGTCTCCTGCGAGGACCTCTGCAGGACGAAGAACCGGCCCGGCCGCGGAGCGGGGTCGGTTCTGTTCGGAAAAAGCCCGCCCGGCATCCACCGCCCCGGCATCCGCTGCTCAGCATCCAGCGCCCCTTACCGTTGCCCGACGGTCCGCGTGCCGCCCACCGTGGAGGAAGAGAAGGACATGACCAGCCCGACGGCTCAGACGGTCCCCGTGATGAACGCGAACGGCGTCGAAGCGCCGGAAACCGAACCTCACCTTGCGCCTGCCGGTCCGGTCGACCCGGTCCGCGACCTCGTGGTCTGCGGCGCCGGCCCCTGCGGGATGACCGCGGCCATCTACGCCCAGCGTTCCGGCCTCTCCACCCTTCTCCTCGAAGGGCGCTTCCCCGGCGGGCAACTCAACCTCGCCACGGGCATCGAAAACGTCCCCGGCTTCCCCGAACCCGTCGCCGGCATCGACCTGGCTTTCCGCATGGAGGAGCAGGTCCGTCGACTCGGCGTGGAACTCCAGTCGAAGAACGTGGCCGGGATCGTCCGCGGTCCGACTTCCCCCTCCTCATCCGGTGC
>CAXNDY010000196.1:0-3654 GCA_964201095.1 Saccharofermentanales bacterium | reverse complement strand
GAGGGAGAAGGAATGGGCCTTCGTCACGAGTACCCGGACCAGCGTGCCCTCGGGCAAGGATTGCCGATCCATGCCGATTCCGCCCGGGGAGGGGAAATGCACGAGACGGTTGTGCGGGGTACGCCCGCTGCATCGGCCGGTCCCGGCGGCGTCGCGACCCTCGACGAGGACTTCCTGCATCGTGCCCTCGATCGAACGGTTCGATGCGAGGCAGTGGGCGTTCTGCAGCTCGACCAGTCGTCCGAAGCGTTCGGTGACGACCGCTGGATCGATCTGGCTTTCCATCGTCGCCGCCGGAGTCCCGGGACGTATGGAATACTGGAACGTGAAGGCGCTGTCGAAACGGACGTGGTCCATCAGGTCGAGGGTGTCCGTGAAATCCGCTTCCGTTTCACCCGGGAATCCGACGATCAGGTCCGTGGAGAGGGTGATTCCGGGAATCCGCGCGCGGGCCTGATTCACCACGCGGAGGTAATCGGCGCGGGTATAGCCGCGGTTCATGCGCCGAAGCACGTCGTCGCTGCCGGACTGCAGCGGAAGGTGGAGGTGCGGGCATACGGCGGGGCTGGCGGCCATGACGTCGAGGAGGCGGTCGGACATGTCCCTCGGGTGGGAGGTCATGAAGCGGATGCGGCGGATTCCCGGAATCCGGGCGGCCTCCTCGAGAAGCGTCGCGAAGTCGCCTTCGCCGAGGTCCTTGCCGTAGGCGTTGACGTTCTGGCCGAGCAGGAGGACCTCGCGGAAGCCTTCGGCGGCGATGCCGCGCAGTTCGCCGAGGACGGCCTCCATGGGACGGCTGCGCTCCCGGCCGCGGACGTACGGGACGATGCAGTAGGTGCAGAAGTTGTCGCAGCCGTACATGATGGTCGACAGCGCTCTGTACTTGAATCCGCGCACGATGGGAAGCCCCTCGGCGATCGGGTCCTCGCTGCCGACTTCGTAGACGCGGCGTTCCTCGGTCAGGCGGCGGTAGAGCATCTCGGGAAACCGGTGCAGGTCGGAGGGACCGAAGACTAGATCCACGAAGGAATGGCTCCGGCGGATCCGGTCGACGACGGCGGTCTGCTTCATCATGCACCCGCACAGCGCGACGATCATGCCGGGACGCGTCTTCTCGCGGATGCTGCTCAGGATGCCGAGGTTGCCGTAGAAGCGTCCATCCGCGTTCTCGCGGACGCTGCAGGTGTTGACCACGACCAGGTCGGCGTCTTCGGGACCCGAGCCCTGGGCATAGCCCATCTCCTCGAGCATGCCCGCCAGCTTCTCGGAATCGTTCTCGTTCATCTGGCATCCGAAGGTCATCACGTGATAGCGCAGGCCGAGGGGCCCGGACAAGGCCCTTACGGTCGCCATGACGCTCCTCTGGCGCAGGATCTCCTCCCTGGGGACGGTCGTCGGTTCGCGATGCACGATGCTTGCTCTCTCCATTCCTACGGGCTTTCCACTCATGATAGCAGAACGCCTATCGAAGATACCAGCCTCGCAGTTCCCGGCGGCGTTCCACCGCGTCGGGTAGGACGGCCAGAAGGCTCGCCCAGAAGGCGCGGCTATGGTCGAGGTGACGAAGATGGCACAGCTCGTGGACGAGGACATACTCGAAGAGCCGGTACGGGAGCGCAGCGCAGAGAAGGTTGAGACTGATCCGTCCCTTGCTCCCGCAGCTGCCCCATCGAGAACGGGCCAACCGGTACGAGATGGCGGCTGGAGAGACTCCGACCCGGCGCACCGCCTCCGGGAGTGCGAGGCGGACCCGCTCGGCGAGGTCGCGCCGATACCAGGCGAGGATCTGCGGACGGATGGGGTCCTCGGCGTCGCGCACGGGAACCAGGACGACCGCCATCGCACCGGTCGCTCCGCCGGGGACGGGAATGAGCTTTTCGGAGCGAGTGGTTCTGGGTACCGGACGGACCCTATGGGCGATGCCGTGGAAATGGACGATGTCGCCGTCGCACAAGGGGTCCTCGTGCCAGAGGACGCGGTCATCGTTGCGCACGCGCTTGCCGAGGGTCCGGAGGATCCACGCGCGCTTGGACTCCACGAAGGCCGAAATCGTGCGCACCGGCGTGCGAAGGGGAGCGCGTACCTCCAGGCTACCACCCGGAAGGACGTGGATGGCCAGCGTCCTCCTGCGCGAGCGGACCAGTTCGTAGCGGAGCGGGGTGGTGGAGTCCGGAACCGGGGCTTCAGACATATCCCTTTTCCATGGCCAGACGCGCCTTTTCGGCGTTCTTCCCGCCGGCCTCGAGCGTCCTGCGGACGAAATCGGGATGCCGTTTCGTGAAGTCGCGCATGAATCCATCCGGATCGGAGATGAAGCGCTGGACCATCTCGTTCTGCGAAGAATCGATCCAGCCCTGGCGGCAGGCTCCATCGAAGAGTTCGGGACGGATCACCGCCAGGGAATGGAGCCGGACCCTATTCTGCGCCAGCACGCTCTCCCCTCCCTGGTCGCGGTCGACGACGGAAAGGGTGTCTTCGAAGACGCACCCAAGACCGGCTAGAGCGGGAATCCATGCCCGGACGTAGCTGGAGGCTTCGGTCACGATGTCGACGATGTGGAGCACGCGCTGGCCGCGGAGGTCGTCGGGCGAGAGCGGTCTGGCGTCGGACCGGTCGCCGGGCTGCGACAGGACCGCCGTCAGGTCCTTGAAGACGCTCACATGCGGAAGTCCAAGGTGTTCGGCGACCCGCAGGCTGAAGTACCAGTCCCTGCGCTCCCCACCGGAGATCGCGTCGAAGGGTGTCTTCTTATGGAGCGCTCGGGCTGCGGCGACGAGGGTGGCGATGGAAGCGCGAAAGGTCGGGCTGTCGAGCTCGGTCTGCCGGAAGAGGTCTCCGAGCTGGACCGGGCAGGTCGTCTTCGAGGAAACCTCCGCGTCGATCCTCGCCAGAGCCTCTTCCGCAGCCTTCTTTCCCCCGATCAGATAGTGCGTGTTCACGTAGTAGGGACCGAACTTGCCGGACGTATACCAGAACGGCGAATCGGATGGACAGACCTGGACGGCTTCGGTCGCGAAAAGGGCCTCGAGGATGGGTTCGAGTGGTTGATCCACGGTCTTCTTCCCTTCTACCAGAGCTTCAAGGCGCCGGTCAGGCAGGAGATGCGCTCCAGATGGGACTCTTCCGCATAATCGGTAAGTCCGAGAACGATGTCGTGACAGGCTGTCGGGTTCACGAGGCTCGCCGTCCCGACCTGGACCGCCGAAGCGCCTGCAAGAAGGAATTCCACGGCATCCTCCCAGGTCATGATCCCGCCCATCCCGACGATCGGGATACCGACAGCGTGATACGCTTCATGGACCATGCGCAGGGCGACGGGCTTGATGGCGGGGCCGGAGAGTCCACCGGTGTTGTTGCGCAGGATGGGTCGGCGCGTCCGGATGTCGATGGCCATGCCGAGCAGTGTGTTGACCAGACTGACCGCATCGGCACCGGCGGCCTCCGCGGCCATGGCGGTTTCGCGGATGTCGAGCGTGTTCGGGGTCAGCTTGACCCACAGGGGTTTGGAGGTGAGGGACCGCACCGACCGGACGAGTTGGAGGACCCCTTCGGAGGTGCTTCCGAAGGCCATGCAACCCTCCTTGACGTTGGGACACGAGAGGTTCAGCTCGATCACGTCGACCCGCGTCTCGTCGAGACGGCGGCACATGGACT
>CAXNDY010000195.1:0-3666 GCA_964201095.1 Saccharofermentanales bacterium | reverse complement strand
AGCGTGGATTTCGGCGCCTACCTGAAGGCGCTGGAGGCGGTCGGATACGACGGCTTCCTGACCATCGAGCGCGAGGTCGGGGATGACCCGGAGCGGGATATCCGCCTGGCCGTGGATTTCCTCAAGGACCACCTGGGACGGCTGTCCCGAGGGTAGGGACGCCTCCGGACCGGAACTCCGTGGCGCTAGCCGAGCAGCGTCTTGAGTTCCTCTTCCCCTTCGACGACGCCGATCTCGACCCGGAACTCCTGCGACTCGCCGGGCTGCAGCATGCGCAGCTCGCCGCGGCGACGCGCCTCGGCGCGGCCCTGTACGGTCCACGTGCCCGGCTCCAGGCCGACGACGTATTCCTGCTCGCCCATCATCTTCCATTCGGTGAAGCGCGGAAGGGCCTTGGTGTCGTACCGGACGTAGGCGCCGACACCCTTCGTCCCGAGCGTCGGGTTGAACAGGCACGCCGTGGCGTCGCCCTCCGCGCTCGGCTTCATATCGAGGAAGAAGCACTGCTCGGCATAGCCGCGGGTCGGTGCCTGGAAGCGGTCGAAATCGGCGAGGCCGGCTTCGGCGGTCGCGTCGCGGGCCTTGACCTTCGCGGACGAGGTGTGGAGACGGGTGGCGGCGCCGACCAGCGGGAAGCCGAAGTTGCAGTGGTAGAGGACCATCAGGGGCTGCGGCGCATAGCCCAGGTTCTCGACGCGGTCGTGGACCACAAGGCTCTTCGCGCCGAGGCGGGTCGAGATCTCGCGCGTCAGGACCACGTTCTCCCCGAAGACGGACGCCTCGCGGACCTTGCCGCGGACCCGCACGACGAATTCGTCCCCTTCCCATTCCTGGTAGACGGAGACGTCCTCGGCGGGGAGATTGGACACGCGGCCGTGCAGTCCCAGCACCACGCCCTCGTCGACGTTGGAGGCGCCGAAGTAGGTGAGGCCGCAGGTCGTGACCAGGCCGGCGAAGAAGTTCTCGAGGAAGCCCTTGTTCCCGTTCTCGGTGAAGAACTGCGGCCCGACGATGCCGGGCTTGGCCATGTAGGCCAGCGGGAGTCCCTGGAACTCCGTCCAGGCGATATCCAGCCCGCGGCTCGGCAGCACCGTGAAGGAGAGGCCGGAGCCGGTCCGGACGTCGACCGCCTCGACGCCCTTCGCCTTGCCGGAGGTCAGTTCGTGGGCCTTGGCGCCCGCGACCTGGGAGACGTCGCCCATATGCTTCATGAGTTCGTGCCGCGTGTATTCCCTACCGTAGAGCCTTGCCATTCCGCTGTCCTCCGACTTCGATGGAAGACCCCCGGAACCTTCCGGCGCCGGGGGTCTCCTGCAATGCTACTTCTTCTCCTCGACGACCGGGACGATGGTGACGATCGACGGTTTGGCCTTCGTGGTCTCGTTCTTCTTCTTCTTCGGTTTCTTGATTTCCTTCCGGATATCCTTCGAGCCCATGGTGAAACCCTCCTTGCTTCTCGGCGATACGACGCGCCTCTGCGCAGCGAGCGCAGCAGTCCCCTTGATTGTAATCCAAGGGACGCGAATGGTCGAGAGGCAACGTGGTGGCAGACCCGACTACCGTCCCGCAGCGGGACGAACCGCTACGCCATCGCGCGGCGCATCTTCTCCGTGTAGTACTGCACGTTCTCCCACTTCGCGTCGGGCGCGATGCGGTGGTCGGGGCAGGGGATGAAGCCACCGAGGTCCACGAGCCGGCGCAGCCGCTCGACTTCCGCGTCGACGGCGGCATAGTCCTGCGAGAAGACGCGCTTGTCCATCCCGCCGATGCCGCGGACGGCCTTGCCGTACTTCTTCCGCCAGGGCTCGAGACTCGCGTTCCACGTGCCCACTTCGATGGGGAACATGGTGTTGATGCCGTTGTCCAGCCAGATCGGGACCAGCTGGTCGATCAGTCCGTCGCAGTCGAGGCTGATGATGTCGATGCCGTGCGTGCCCAGCAGCTCCGCGAACTTCCGGTACCAGGGGCCGACGCGCTCGCGGAACACCGACGGGCTGACCAGCGGGCCGCTCTTGAAGCAGATATCCTCCCAGAAGTGGCCGAAGTCGAACTTCGCTCCGGTCGCGAGCACGTCCTTGACGACCGAGAGCTGCAGCGAGGCGAAGGTGTCCAGGATCTCCACGAACAGGTCCTCGTCGTCGGCCTGCATGTAGCAGGTGCCTTCGAGTCCGGCCCAGTCGCGGAAGGTCCCGTAGAGGCTTCCGCAGAAGAGCCCGAGCGGCTGCGTGCGGCCGGAATCGTCGGCAAAGGCGGCGAAGGCCTGGCGGTCGACGCGCTCCGGCGAGGGCTGGAGGCGCGGAAGGAATTCCTTTTCCCAGCTGTCGCGGTCCTTCAGGGTGTGGTCGATCTCCGGGGGGATCGAGGTCGTGCCGGGCTTGTCGAGGATGATGGCGCCGACACCGTTGCGGACCTTCCGGTACCCATCGGGCAGCTCCTCGAGGACCTTCCATTCGAAGGACGGCAGCAGACCGCTCCTGCCGCCGACCGTGGAGTACCAGTTGAAGTCGAAGCCGAGCCGTGCGCAGAGCTTCCTTTCGTTCGGGCTGCTGTCGGAGACGTTCAGGGCGTCCTCCGGCGTGATGTGGCCCTGGTCGCGCCAGTGCGCGATGGTCTCGTCCCAGAATCCGAAGTGGACGAGAGGGAGCTTCTCGTAGTCCTGATAGTGAAGAATGGCCATCGCGTCTTCCCGAAGTCCCATGGTTCCCTCCTGCATCGTATCCTCGATAGGATTCCTGTGTTCAGCGGTTTGCGGACCGGTCGATTCAATTGTACAATCTGTGCAGAACAGTGCCGTTCCGAAATCCAATCGGATAATACGCAATTCCGCTCATCGACTTGTCACGACTCCGTCCGTCTGGAGGACCCATGCAGCTCTGGTACCTGCACGACCCCTTGCCCGGCAGCCATTCGAAGGCGCACACCACGACCGCCGTCGACCTGCCCCTGGCCGTCCGCATGGAAGGCTGCGGCTTCTTCCGCATGGGCGAGCGCTACTTCGTGGAGCGCGAAGGTCTCGACAACGCGCTATTGATTCTCACGACCCGCGGCCGCGGAGTCATCGAGTCGGTCTCCTTGGACGGGCGCCGGTCCTGCTTCGAAGCGCCTCCGGGAACGGCCTTCCTGCTCGATTGCCGTCGCAAGCACCGCTACGCCACCGCGCAGGGTCCGGACGGGGCAGGCGGGACGTGGGATTTCCTGTGGGTCCACTTCCGCGGCGAC
This sequence comes from Saccharofermentanales bacterium, assembly GCA_964201095.1. Classification (GTDB taxonomy): domain Bacteria; phylum Bacillota; class Clostridia; order Saccharofermentanales; family UBA5734; genus CAILLO01. The sequence goes on along the minus strand of CAXNDY010000195.1, from coordinate 447 downwards.
TTCGTGCAGCCGCTGGTCGACCGGGTCTCCGGAGAGGGCTTCGTCCTGTCGGCGGCGGATCGCGGCCTCATGGAGCGCCGCATGACCGAGGCGCTCGACCTCGCCGGGCGGATCTCCCGCCACGTCGACCTCCGTCTCGCGGGATTGCTATACAACCTATTGGCCCAGCTCGTGGAGGCGCAGTCGAGGGCCGTGACCACCGCGTCCGCGCCCGAGGTGGACGAACGGGTGGAAGAAGTCCGATCGGACGATGCCCCGGCGGAAGGCGTCCAGGCCGGAGAACGCGCCCGCGACCTCGTCGCGGAGGCCGTCCGCATCCTCCAGCAGGAATATGCGCAGAAGACGAGCATCGAGGAACTCTCGGCCCGCCTCCACGTGAGCGGCTCCCACCTGTCGCGCCTGTTCCGCAGGGCCCACGGCATCGGACCCTACCGGTACCTCTCGACG
>CAXNDY010000194.1:0-3678 GCA_964201095.1 Saccharofermentanales bacterium | reverse complement strand
CAGGTGTGGTTTCACGAGAAGGCTTTCCGGAATGCTGTCGAATCCCGTCACTGCGACCCGACCCGGCACATCCAATCCAGACGATGTAAGGAACTTCAGAACACGCATCGCAATGCTGTCGTTTGCACATACGAAGGCATCCGGCGGATCTGCCATCCGGCGAAGAATCCGCAGCACCGATGGGTCGCTATAATAATGATGGATCGGATCCTCAGTGAAGCAGAATTCTGGAAGTATCTCCAAACCATTCGCTTCCATACCTTCCCTGAATCCCTGCCACCGTTCTTGAATGGAGAGTGCCGTCCGGATGTCTCCGATGAAGCCGATCCGCTTTTTCCCTCTCGCGGCCAGCATTCCAACGATCTCCTGGATATAGGTTCTTCCTTCCGAAAGGACGACGTCTCCTGCCAGGGATTCGATGGACATATCGACCGGCCTGTCGAAGTAGACCTTCGGAATCGACCGTTTGCTGATGGATTCGAGGATGGCGGGGTGGTAGACATTCGCAACGATGATTCCGTCGACGCTGTCCTGAAGAATACTTGCCGGAAGGGTGCCGTTCTTGATTTGCTCATTGGAAAGATTGCAATACAGAAGACTGTATGACGAATTCGATAGGGCTCGAGACACGCCATTGATGATCCCCATCCAGAAATAGTTCTCCGGTTCCGATGCCACGACGGCGATGTATCCCTTATGGATCTCCTGTGCCTCAGGCGTGATGCCCGCTTGTCGCTGTGCATCGATACCGATCTTGGTGTAGCCCATGCTCGTCGCTGTTTCAATGATCCGCTTCGCAGTATCGGGTAGCACTCCCCCCTTCCCGTTGATAACCTTCGAGACGGTATTTCTGGAGACACCCAACGCAGTTGCGATATCTTTGATTGTGATGTTGGCCATTTCTCATCCCTCCGAGTTCATTGTGATGCATCATTTATTATGCGTTTGCACAATCAAATGTCAACTGCACCGTGATGAATGCGAAGGAACTCCGGTCGTTTCTCCAAATATGCCGTTGACGAGCGGACGAGGTAGGCTTGTTCCTGGCTGGATTTACCCTTGACCTGGTATTCGAAGTATCGGATGCCCGCACTATGACGGTTGTCCAAAAAAGCGTCTGCCACCCTGGATTCCAGCGACTCGCATTTGCATTGCTTCGCCGACGTATTGTGGATTACCATATGCTTCGATATGGGTTCCATATAACGTGACAAAACCCATGCAGCCCTCATCAATCCCCCGGACATGGAAGAACCTGCCAACCCTATTAGTTGACAGGTCCTTCTGGTGCTCGCAAAGGGACTTGAACCCCCGACCTCCGGTTTAGGAAACCGCTGCTCTATCCAGCTGAGCTATGCGAGCGTGCCTTGTGATTATAGGAGAGCGCGGACGCGGGTGTCAAATGTAGAGCGCCCCCGACATCCAGTCCCTTCCAGTCGACAAGCCGCCGTGTCGCGGTCCGCGTTCCGTCGAGTATAATGGGGTGATGAAAACCGCCCGGAGACGGGCTCGAATGGACAAGGGGGACCGCCCGATGGTCGCACTCGATCGAATTCCCGCCCTGCTGGACTCGAGGTCCGGCAAGGAAACGCTGACCAGCCTCTATGGCACTTCGCCCGCGCGGCTCGCGCACCAGCGGGAGCGCTACCTCCGCCTCGCCGGCCTGTTCGCCGGGATGTTCCCCCAGCACGCCTCCGTCCGCGCCTTCTCGACCCCTGGGCGCACCGAGGTCAGCGGGAATCATACCGACCATCAGCGCGGGCACGTCCTGTGCGCCTCCGTCGACCTCGACATCCTCGCCTTCGCGGCTCCGAACAGCGACGGTGTCGTCCGCATCCACTCGGAAGGCTACGACAAGACCGACGTGATCGCCCTCTCCGACCAAGAACCCCTGGAGAGCGAGCGCTACCATTCCGCTTCCCTGATCCGCGGCATCGCGGCTGGCTTCGTGAAGCGCGGCTTCTGCGTAGGCGGTTTCGACGCCTACACGACCAGCGAGGTCCCGAAGGGCTCCGGACTCAGCTCGTCGGCCGCCTTCGAGGTGCTCGTCGCCACCATGTTCGACACCTTCTATAATGGCGAGGGCATGCCGGCCGTGACCCGCGCGCAGATCTCCCAGTATTCCGAAAATGTCTTTTTCGGCAAGCCCAGCGGCCTCATGGACCAGTGCGGCTGCTCCGTCGGCGGCTTCCTCGCGATCGACTTCGCCGACACCGCCTCCCCCGTCCTCGAGGCGATTCCCTTCGATCTCGAGCGGGCGGGATACGCGCTGGTCATCGCCAACACCGGCGGCAGCCACGCGGATCTGAACGACGAGTACGCCGCGATTCCCATCGAGATGCAGCGCGTTGCCGCCTTCCTGGGGAAGACGGTCCTGCGCGAAGTCGACCCGGAGGCCTTCTACGCCCGACTTGCCGACGTCCGTCGAGAGACCGGAGACCGGGCCGTGCTGCGGGCCATGCACTTCTTCGACGACGACGCGCGCGTCTGCGCCCAGGCCGCCGCCTTGAACCAGGGCGACCTCGATACCTTCCTCCGACTCGTGAACGAGTCGGGGAACAGCTCCTGGACGATGCTTCAGAACATCTACGCCTCCGGCTCGATCGAAGAGCAGCCTATGGCCGTCGCGCTCGGCGCGGCGAAGCGCGCGCTCCAGGGCCGCGGCGCCTGCCGGGTCCACGGCGGCGGATTCGCCGGCACGATCCAGGCCTTCGTCCCTCTCGACCTCGTCGACGGATACATGGCCGTCATGGGTGACCTGTTCGGCGCGGACTCGCCCTGCCGACTCCGCATCCGCGCCCTCGGGTCCTCCTCGATCCTCACGGACTGACGACGGAGACGCGGGCATGGCGGGCGGTTACGACGAACGGTTCCTCCGAAAGGCGCTGTCCCAAGCGCAGCGCGCCGCCGCGGAGGACGAGACGCCCATCGGCGCCGTGGTCGTGAAGGATGGAGTCGTCGTGGGACGCGGGCGCAACCAGCGCGAACGCCGCCAGGACGTCACTCTCCACGCCGAGATGATTGCCATCCGTCAGGCATCCCGGAAGCTCGGTTCCTGGCGTCTCGACGGATGCGACCTCTACGTGACGTTGGAGCCTTGCCCCATGTGCGCCGGCGCCCTCCAGCAGGCCCGGTTCCGGTCGGTCTATTTTGGTGCGCGGGACCCCAAGGCGGGGGCCTGCGGGTCGAAGACCGACCTGTTCGCCGTCGAAGGGCTGAATCATTACCCGGTAATCGTGGGCGGCTGCCTCGAGGGCGAGTGCGCGGCCGTTCTGAAGGACTTCTTCAAGGGGATGCGCGCGCGGGACAAGGCGCTTGGCACACGTGGCGTGCGCCGCGACAAGGCGAAGACGAAACGGACCTGAAGCGATCGAAGTCGGTCTGAGACATTCCGATTCATCCATCAGATTTACGTTTTTCAATTTCTATTTACGTTATTGGCTGTATATTTACGATTTACGTTTTGTATTGACGAAATCCATCCCCTACTCCATAATCGACTATGGGTCGATGCGTCGTGAAAGTGGAAGGGAAGTGACGTCATGACGGTCGAAGAACTCGTCGAACTCGTCCACACGGTCCAGTCCTATAAGGCGGAAATGCAGCATGTCGAGGTCAAGGCCGCCCACCAGGACAGTCCGAAGCGCCTCTTCGATACGTTATCCGGGTTCGCCAACC
>CAXNDY010000193.1:0-3686 GCA_964201095.1 Saccharofermentanales bacterium | reverse complement strand
GGAAGACGACCCACTGGATGGCGATATAGTTCATCATCAGCGTGAAGAGCGTCTCGTTCGTGCCCATGTACGCCCGGAACAGACCCGGGATCATGGCCCAGAGAGCTCCACCGACCATCCCGGCGAGGAAGGACGACGCGATCATCACGATCGACGGCGTCCCGGCCGGGAGGTTCATCGCGACGGCCGAAGCCGCGAAGGCGCCCATCACGATCTGCCCTTCGGCACCGATGTTCCAGAACTTCATGCTGAATGCGACGGATACCGCGAGGGCCGTCATCGCGAGTGGCGCGGCGATGACGATGGTGTTCAGAAGGCCGTAGGAGGACCCGAAGGATCCGCTGACCATGGCGCCGAAGGTGCGGAAGGGGTCGTAGCCGAGTATCGCGACGACGATGCCGGACAGGACGAGCGCGGCGACGATCGATGCGATGCGGACGAGAAAGGCCTTCCAGCCGATGGTGTCTTCCTTGCGGACGATGCGGATCATCTCGGGTCCTCCTCGTACAGGCTCCGCTGCGTGCCGCTGGCTTCCGAGATGCCGGTCATCATGAGACCGATGCGTTCCTTGGAGGCCGTCCGCGCGTCGACGATGCCGGTCATCCTGCCTCCGCAGAGCACCATCACCCGGTCGCACAGCTCCAGCAGCACGTCGAGGTCCTCCCCGACGTAGAGGATGGCGACGCCCTTCTTCTTCTGCTCGTTCAGCAGGTGGTAGATGGTGTAGGAGGAATGGATGTCGAGGCCGCGGACCGCATAGGCGGTGACGAGCAGTTTCGGGGACAGGTCGATCTCGCGCCCGAGGATGACCTTCTGGATGTTGCCGCCCGAAAGCTTGCGCACGGGATGGAAGATGCTCGGCGTGCTGATGGACAGGCGTTCGACGATCGAGGACGCCTTGCGCCGGGCGCTCTGGCGGTCCAGGCGGAAACCCCCGTACAGGGCGTAGTCCTTGAGCATGATGTTGTCGGCGATGTCCATCGAAGCGACGAGTCCCATGCCGAGCCGGTCCTCGGGGATGAAGCTCATGCTGACCCCCATGCGGATGATCTCGCGGGGGGAGTGTCCGATGATCTCGCGCTCGTGGAAGAGGATCCTTCCCGCATCGGGCCTCACGAGCCCGGCGATGCTCTCGCACAGCTCCTTCTGGCCGGATCCGGCCAGTCCCGCGACGCCGAGGATCTCACCGTGGGCGAGGTCGAAGGAGACGCCGTCGAGTCGCTTCACCCCGTCCGGTCCGCGAAGGGAAAGATCCCGTACGGAGAGGCAGACACCGGCACCTCCGATGGGAGGTCGTTCGATGGAGAGATCCACGGCTCGGCCGACCATCATCTCGATCAGCTGCAGCGGGTCGGTCTCCGCCACGTTCACGGTGCCGATGGTCTCCCCTTTCCGCAGGACCGTCACGCGGTTGCAGAGATCCATGACCTCGTTCAGCTTGTGACTGATGAAGACGATCGAGGCCCCTTCTTCCCGCATGCGGCGAAGGATGGCGAAAAGGCGTTCGATCTCCTGGGGAGTCAGCACGGCGGTGGGTTCGTCGAGGACGAGGATGTCGGCTCCCCGGTACAGCACCTTCATGATCTCGACCGACTGCTTCTCGCCGACGGACATGTCCGCGACGCGCTTGTCGAGGTCGAGTTCCATGCCGAAGCGCTGCGAGTATGCCTTGATGCGGGCGACGACGCCCTTGCGGTCGGTCAGGAGCCCCTTGCCCATGCCCATGGAGATGTTGTCGAGCGCGCTCATCGGCTCGACCAGCTTGAAGTGCTGGTGCACCATTCCGATGCCGAGGTCGATGGAGTCGCGGGGCGAGTGGAAGACGACTTCGCGACCGCGGAGTCGGATCCTGCCTTCGTCCGGAAGGTAGATGCCGGAGAGGATGTTCATCAGGGTGCTCTTGCCGGAACCATTCTCGCCGAGCAGCGCGTGGATCTCCCCGTGCCGCACGGAGAAGCGGATGCCGCGATTGGCCTGGACGCTGCCGAAGGCCTTGGAGATCCCCTCCATCTCGATGGCGGGATCGATCCTCCTGCGTTCGGTCGCATCCGTCTCTGGGAGTACATATGGCATCGGCGGCGGGTCTCCTTCTTGGGAAGCCGGAGCGGCATCGTCCGAACCGGACGACGCCGCCTTCATGGAATGCACAAGGGGCCTGCCGATGACCGGCAGGCCCCTTGGACTCGAACTCGGGATCAGGCGGCGGGGATCTCGCCCACGACGCCTTCGACGAACCAGGTCATGCCCATCTGCTCGTCACGGGTCATCATCGCCCCTTCGGCGACCTTCACGGCGCCGGTCTGGTCCTTCAGCGGACCCTTGAAGACGTAGTCGTTGCCCTTGGCCTTCAGTTCAACGGTCACGGAGTCGATCTTGGCCTGTGCGCCGGAAGGAGCGAGGGAGGACAGCGCATCGAGCGCGACCATCCCTTCCTTCATGCCGCCCCAGTACTGCTCGACCTTCCAGGTGCCGGCCATGACGGCCTTGATCTTCTTGGCGTAGTAGGCGCCCCAGTTCCAGATGGGAGCGGTCAGATAGGCTTTGGGAGCCTGGGTGCCCATCGGGTTGTCATAGCCGATGCCGAACATGCCGGCTTCCTCGGCGGCCTTGAGGGCGGCGGGGGAATCCTGGTGCTGTGCGAGGACGTCGCAGCCTTCGTTCAGGAGGGCGACGGCGGCTTCCTTCTCGATGTCGGGGCCATACCAGGTGTTGGTCCACTTGACGTAGACCTTGGCGGTCGGGTTGACGGACTGCACGCCCAACGCGAAGGCGTTGATGCCGCGGATGACTTCCGGCAGGGGCATCGCGGCGACGAAGCCGATCTTGCCCGTGGTGGTCTTCATGCCGGCGACGATGCCGGAGAGGTAGCGGGGCTGTTCGATCTGTCCGAAGTAGTTGTCCATGTTCGTTGCGGTCTTGTAACCGGAGCAGTGCTCGAACTTGACGTCCGGATACTGCACGGCCTTGGCGGCCACGGCGTCCATGTAGCCGAAGCTGGTGGCGAAGATGATCTTGCAGCCGGCGGCGACCATCTGGTCGATGGCGGCATTGGTGGCCGACGCGTCCGTGTCGGCGATGCTCTGGAGCGCCATGATCTCGACCTTGGCGGCACCGATCTCGGCGACCGCCGCGTCCACGCCGCGCTTGTGGGCCTGGGACCAGCCGCCGTCGTCGACGGTGGAGATGTAGAGGACGCCGACCTTGACCTTGGCGGAAGTGGTGCCGGCGCACCCGGTGGCGAGGAGCGTCGTGAGGACGAGCGTGAAGACGAGGACGAGGATGCCGATTCTTCTCAGTGTCATGCTTGTTTCCCCCTTTTCATGGTTCGAATGAGATCAGGCCCTGGGTCATCTTCTTTATGACGGCAAGGGATTCTACCCGTATGCCCATGCTTCTGGCGAGCCGACCGCCGTCCTGGAACCCCTTCTCGATGACGACCCCGGCTCCGACCAGGGTGGCCCCGGCCTGCGCGACGATGTCTGCGAGGCCGATCAGGGCCTGGCCGTTCGCCAGGAAGTCATCGATCAGGAGAATGCGGTCCTCGGGCTCGAGATATCGTTTGGACACCTGGATGATGTAGTCCTTGTCCCTCGTGAAGGAATGGACGGAGGTCTGGAAGCAGGAGGCGTCCTGGTTGCGGGCACCGGCCTTCTTGGCGAATACGACGGATACCTTGAGGGCGCGCG
>CAXNDY010000192.1:0-3692 GCA_964201095.1 Saccharofermentanales bacterium | reverse complement strand
AGCAGGATGTCGTTGAGGGTGGGATTGGCGGCCGCGACGGCGAGACCGAGAGATTCGGTCAGACCCGACTCCCTGGCCTTCTTCCATTTCGCGCGCAGGGAGAGGATCTCGGTCGCGTCGAACGAGGTGTCGAGGGTGAGCTGCGCCATGGTGGAGATCGACTGGTGCATGGCCTTGGCGATGACCTTGCGGATGTTGGGCAGTTTCTCCTCGACGGACTCCGGGCCATCCGCGACCGGCGCGGCGGGGACGGGAGCCGGCGCGGAGAGGTCGGCGGTCGAGACGCGGCCTCCGAAGCCGGTGCCGTGGAGGGCGTCGGGACGCGCGGCGTAGTCGGACTGCGCCGCCGGGGTGACGAGGCGGCCTTCCTCGACGAGTCGGCGCACGTCGCGTTCGATCACGCGGCCGGCGGGGCCGGTGCCTTCGGCGAAGCGGAGGTCGGCACCCGAGCGCTCGGCGAGGTTTTCAGCGCGGGGGCTGATGCGGTCCGGCCGGGCGGACGCGGACGGGGCGGCGGGACCAGGCTGCGCGGCCTGCGCGGGAGAGGCGGTGGGGGCGGCCTGCGCCGCCGGGACGGCCTGTGCGGCCTGTGCGGCCTGTGCGGCGGGGGAGACCTGCGTGGCGGTGGCGGAGGTCGCGGAGCCGGGACGCAGCGCCGAGACGTCCTCGCCCGCAGCGCCGATGGCGCAGACGGGAGTCAGGCAGGGCACGTCGTCCCCTTCCTGGAAGAAGACGCCGAGCAGGATGCCGTCGACCTTGGCGGTCTCCTCGAAGGCGGCCTTGTCGGTTTCGTAGGTGAACAGGATCTCGCCGACGGCGATGGAATCGCCTTCCTTCTTGTGCCACTTCCCGATGATGCAGCTTTCGACGGACTGTCCCTGCTTGGGCATGATCACGGCCGTTGCCATGCGGGTTCCTCCTATGTTCCTATGTTCGTTTCGTGCTTCCAGCTTCTCGGCGGGATGACGGGGACGCTCGATCGGGGGGAGTTCAGATCCGCTTCTGGTGGGCGAGTAGGTACCTCTCGGCCTCGAGACACCAGAGCCCGTTGTTCGCCTCGGTGATGTCGGCGAGCTTCGCGAACAGCGGGTCGGTCGCTCCGAGGGCGCGGAAGTCGGCGATGGCGGCCAGCGGCATGGACAGCTCGACATACATGAGCTTCTTGCCGCCGGGGATCTTCGGCAGGTTCAGGGTGGTCTCGATCACGGCATCGAGTCCGCCGACGTGGGTGATCATGGAGGACGGGTCGATGCGGCCGTCGGTCATCATGGCCAGGGATTCGACCATGTCGTCGGTGTTGCCGCCGCTGGTGCCGACCACGTGGTGGGCCATGTAGTGGACGTCGTAGAAGTTGAAGTCAGCGGAGAACGCCGTGTTCGTGGGGCCGGCGAAGAAGTTGAGGCATCCGTCGTAGCCGAGGATCCGGTCGCCCTGCTCGACGACGGGCTTTACGGGCGCGAACACGAAGACGTCGTCGTAGCCCTTGCCGTCGGGGGTCAGCGAGCGCAGGTAGGCGGGGACGTCCTCGAGGCCGGAGGTGTTGACATAGAGGAGTTCGACGCCGTTGCGGGCGGCCTCGGCGACGGTGTAGATGGAGGCGGCGCGCGCGAGGCGAGCCTCGTCGATGTCGGTGACGACGAGCTTGCCGGGGCGGCGGTCGCAATGGATCGCGTAGTCGATGGCGCCGATGCCCATGGGGCCGACTCCGGCGAGGAGGGCCATGTCTCCACCCTGGACGATGCCCATGTCGTGCGCGTAGCTGCCTGCGTGGGTGTGGTAGCTCGCATGGAAGGCGCCGACGATGCAGGACATGGGTTCGGCGAGCGAGCCGTAGAAGAAGGCCTCGGCTTTGTAGTCGAGGAGGCACCCATGCTCCATGACGATCGCCGGGATCACGATGTACTGGGAGTCGCCGCCGATCCAGCGGAACGAATAACCCGGGGCGGCGTGGAGGTCGGCCGGGTCGTTGATGGCGGTCTGGATGGAGAAGCGCATGCCGGGCTGGAACTGCTTCGCCCACTTCGCGCCGACCTCGACGATCTCACCGCAGAACTCGTGGCCGATGATCACGGGATTCACCGCGACGTCCTTGGGGACGCGCTTGTGGTCCGAACCCTGCACGGACGCCTTGTAGGAGGACATGCAGATGCTGTCGGAGATGATCCTGGCGAGGATCTCGTCCTCACGGATCGCGGGTAGTTCGAACTCATCGAGCCGCAGGTCGCCTTTTCCATAGAGTCGGATGGCCTTGGTCTTCATGTCGGTTCCTCCTTTTTCCTTGGCGCCGGGGGTCGGCGCGGGTACGCTGGCTATACGACCGTGACCTTGGCCTGCCGCGCCGCCTTGAGGTATTCGGGGGGGAGCGGGGCGTCGGTCACGAGGATCTGCGAATCGGTGAGGCGCGCGAAGGTATAGGGCATGCCGCGGTCGATCTTGGTGACGTCCACGAGCAGGACCAGCGTGCGGGCCTTGCGAACGATCAGGCGCTTCAGGTCGGCCTCGGAATGGTCGCCGCAGGTGAAGCCGCTGGACAGAGAGAACGCGGAGGCGGCCAGGAAGGCGACGTCGATGTTCAGGTCCTTCATGTACCCTTCGGCGTCGTGCCCGGACAGGGAGAGCGTCTCGCGGTTGAGCTGGCCGCCGGTCAGGCCGACGCGGATGTTGCGGTTCTTGATGAGTTCGAGGGCGATGTTGGGGGCGCTCGTGAGGATGAAGAGGTTCTCGTCCGGGATCTTCTGGGCGAGACACATGGTGGTCGTGCCGGCATCGAGGTAGATCGACCGGCCCGGCGTGACGAACTTCACGGCCTTGTCGGCGATCCGCATCTTCGCCTCGAGGTTCTCGCCAGCGCGCTGGGTATAGGCGGCCTCCTTCAGCATCGAGAGATGGGCGATCGACTTGGCGCCGCCCCGGGTGCGCACGATCTCTCCGAGCCGCTCGAGCTGCTCGAGGTCACGTCGAAGGGTCATGCTCGACACGTCGGGCATCAGGCCTTCCAGCTCGGTCAGGCGGACTTCGCCCTTCGACTGGATGTACTGGTTGAGCGCTTCCCGTCTGCCTTCGGTCATGCCGGCGACCTCCTCTCGAAGTGATGGTACACAGGAATGTGATATTCGGACATCATTCTGTGAATTTTTCACATTCCATGATTGGATTCTACCACGCTTCGCAGAGATTGCAAGAGGCGGCAGGCCCCGTTTCGAAAGGGTCGCGGACATGGCGAAGCGAGCCCCGCACCGGAAGACGGCGGAGGGGCCGGGATGGGCCTTCCGGGCCGGGACGGACTGCCCGGATCGGGAGACGCTACTCCTTGACGACCCGGACGGTCTTCTTCCTGCGGAACAGCGTGAGCCCGCCGAAGCCGCCCACGACGGCGATGTAGAAACCGAAGTCGTACCACCAGCCCGTGTTGGCGGCTTCGTAGACGTGGATGCTCCTGTCGAACAGCCCGACGATCAGCGAGATGGGCGCGATCCAGCCGTGCCAGATCCCCCAGAGGAACCCCGCGGGGTCGCCGGCAGTCGAGGTGCCGTCTCCGGGCAGGCAGCCCGACAGCAGGAGAGCCGCAGACGCGCCCGCGGCGAGCAGCAGGACCTTCGCCACCCTGTGGTTCTTCTTCGATGCATTCATGGTGAGACCTCCTTCTTGTCCATGGATCGGATCAGGGCGACGAGGTACTTCGACTTCATCTG
>CAXNDY010000191.1:0-3698 GCA_964201095.1 Saccharofermentanales bacterium | reverse complement strand
CCATCGATTCCGGCGTTCCGGAGGTCTCGACCGGCAGGTCCGCACCCGTGTTCCGTGCGATGGGCTTGATATCGACGAGCATCGCACACCTCCACAGACGCGAATCGTATTATATTCAGAACAGCCCCTCGTGTCAATGACGGAGGGCGCTGACGAGCCTTTCCGTCTCGGTGGCGATGGCGAGCTCCTCGTTGGTCGGAATCGAGAAGACGTGCACGGTTGCGCCCTCCGCGGAGATATCGACTTCGCGGCCGCGGACGGCGTTCTTCGCGTCGTCGATGCGGATGCCCATGAACTCGAGTCCCTCACAGGTGCCGACCCGGATCTCGGGGGTGTTCTCGCCGATGCCGGCCGTGAACACGACCGCGTCGAGGCCGCCCATCGCCGCCGCGTAGGCGCCGATGTACTTGCGGACCTGGTACTTGAACATGTCGAGCGCAAGTCTGGCGCGTTCGTTGCCCTGGTCCTGGGCGACGTGGAGGTCGCGGAAGTCGGAACTGATGCCGGAGACCCCGATGACGCCGGACTGCTTGTTCATGAGGTCGTCGATGCCCTTGGAGTCGAGGCCCTCGCGGTCCATCAGCATGGTCACGAGCGCTGGGTCGATGTCGCCGCAGCGGGTGCCCATGCAGAGTCCGGCAAGCGGGGTCATGCCCATGGAGGTGTCGATCGAGCGGCCGCGGTCGATCGCGGCGACCGAGGAGCCGTTGCCGAGGTGGCAGGTGACGATGCGCAGCTCCTCGAACGGGCGGCCCATCATCGCGGCGGCGCGGCGGCCGACATAGGCGTGTGACGTGCCGTGGAAGCCGTAGCGGCGGATGCCGTGCTTCAGGTAGAGCTCATAGGGCAGCGCGTACATGTACGCCCGACCCGGCATGGTCTGGTGGAAGGCGGTGTCGAAGACGGCGACCTGGGGGACGCCCGGGATGGCTTCCTCGCAGGCCTCGATGCCGGTCATGTTCGGGGGGTTGTGGAGCGGGGCCATGCGGAAGCAGGCGCGGATGGCCTGCTTGACTTCGCCGTTGATGATGGCGGAGCTCGAGAACTTCTCGCCGCCGTGCACCACGCGGTGTCCGACCGCATCGATCTCGGACATGCCGGAGATGACGCCGTGGTCCTTGCTCGTGAGGACGGCGAGGACCTCGCGGATCGCGGTGCGGTGGTCGGGCATGCGGACCGGGAGCTTCACGGCGTCGGCGCCACGCTTCTCGTGCTTGATCAGCGAGCCCTCGATGCCGATGCGCTCGGCGCCACCCTTGGCGAGGACTTCCGCGGTGTGGACGTCGAGGAGCTGGTACTTGATGGAGGAGCTTCCTGCATTGATGACGAGAACCTTCATTCGCTTCTCCCCCGCCTATTCCATGTCCTGGGCCTGGACCGCCGTGATGGCGACCACTCCGACGATGTCGTCGGCCGAGCAACCACGGGAAAGGTCGTTCACGGGGCGGGCGATGCCCTGGGTGACGGGGCCGTAGGCTTCGGCCTTCGCGAGTCGCTGGACCAGCTTGTAGGCGATGTTGCCGGCATTCAGGTCCGGGAAGACGAGGACGTTGGCGGTGCCGGCGACGGGGCTTCCCGGGGCCTTCGACTTGCCTACGGAAGGCACGAGGGCGGCGTCGGCCTGCAGCTCGCCGTCGAGACGGAGCGCGGGGGCCTTGGCCTTCGCGAGGCGGGTCGCCTCGACGACCTTGTCGACGAGCGGATTCTTCGCGCTGCCGTAGGTCGAGTAGGAGAGCATCGCGACCGAAGGTTCGACGCCCGTGAGCTGCTGGAAGGACTTCGCGGAAGAGAGTGCGATTTCGGAAAGCTGCTCGGCGTCCGGGTTCTCCACGAGGCCGCAATCCGAGAAGAGCAGCGTGCCCTTCACGCCGAAATCGCTCTCGGGGACGACCATGACGAAGAAGGAGGAGACCAGCTTCGTGCCGGGAGCGGTCTTCAGGATCTGGAGAGCGGGGCGGAGCGTATCCGCCGTGCTGTGGGCCGCTCCGGACACCATGCCGTCCGCCTGGCCCTTCCTGACCATCATGACCCCGAAGAACACCGGGTCCTGGAGAGTCTCTTCGGCTTTCTCGGGTGTCATTCCCTTTTCCTTGCGCATTTCGAAATAGGTGTCGGTGAATTCCCGGCGGAAGGGAGACGTCCGGGGGTCGACGATCCGGGACTTCGAAAGGTCGAGACCGGCGCCGGCGGTCGCGATGGCGGCCGGGTCACCGACGAGGACGATGTCGGCGATGTTCCGGGCCGCGATCTCCACGGCCGCTTCCAGCACACGGCGGTCCGTAGCCTCGGGGAGGACGATCCGCTTCCTGTCGGCGGAGGCCTTGGCGATGATCGTGTCGATGAATCCCATGTCGGTTCCTTCCTTCTTCTTCTCTTCGCGAGAACGACTTGATGCCCCCTCGGCGAACGCAATCCTGCGGAAGGTCCGGTTTTCCGGCCCCCCGCGACGTTGCGAGATCTGAAACTCACTTAGTATATCGGACGGAGGAGGAATCTACAAGGCGCCGGTCGCATTCCGCGAAGGCCGGGTCCTGCGCGGACGGCGCACCAGATACCAGGCGAAGAGGAAGAGCCCGAACGAGAGGAAGATGTCGCCGACGCTGATCATGTAGGCCGACAGGAGGCGCACGGGGAGGATGTCGCCGAGGAAGAGGAGCGGGGCGCCCGAGGGAGCGTAGAAGTAGTTCGGCGAGGCGGTGATGCGGTCGATGGCCGCCTGCAGGGCCGCCGAGTCCAGGTGGCGTCCCAGGGCGGCGCCGACGGGCATCCGGCCCCCGTTGGCGAGGATCGCGGCGGCGTTCAGCAGGCTTCCGAGGAGGACGAGGCGCAGGCCGGGCTTCTTGAAATTGAACAGGAGGAAGAGGGTCAGGGTCCCGTATTGGACCACGGCGAAGAAGACGAGCGTGGCTGCGCCTCTCTGGAGGAGGAGACTCGACTTCGCCCAGTCGGAATCGACGAACCACCGGCTCATGAGGCCCGAGGAGACGAAGAGCTCGCAGGCGATGGACAGGAAGACCAGCCAGATCTGCCGGAACCGCTTGTGGAGGATGGACCCGAAGGAACCGTGGGCCAGCAGACCGACGAGCAGGCCGAGGAGCGCGGACACGAGGACCACGTCATGCTTCCTTCTGGATCAGGAGGTCCTGTACCGGAACCTTCCGCCTCGTCGCATCGTCCTTGGTCAGGAACCGTTCGAAGGCCTTCACGACCTCCGGGGCGAACTGGGTGCCGGACTTGCGGCGTAGCTCCTGGACGGCTTGTTCGTGGGTCATCGCGGGGCGGTAGGGGCGGTCGGTGGTCATCGCGTCGAACGCATCGGCGGCGCTGATGATCTGGGCTTCGAGCATCCTGCCGTCCTCGACGGCCTCCGGCGGGTAGCCGGTCCCGTCGTAGTGGACGTGATGGGCGCGGATGATGCGGACGGCGTCGCCGAGGAAGTCGATCTCCCCGAGCATCCTGGCGCCGATGGCGGGATGCCTGCGGATCTCCACGAGTTCCTTTTCGTTCAGCCGGCCGGGCTTGTTGAGGATGGCCTCGGGGATGCCGATCTTGCCGACATCGTGGAGCAGGGCCGCGTACTTCAGCGTCTCGATGCGCTTGGCGGAGAGGTTCAGCACGATGGCCATGCCTTCGCAGAATTCCTCCACGCGCTTGGAATGGCCGATGGTATAGATGTCCTTGGCTTCGATCGAAGCCGA
>CAXNDY010000190.1:0-3700 GCA_964201095.1 Saccharofermentanales bacterium | reverse complement strand
ATACTCGTACCATATGGATAGTTGCGGACGATATCCGCCAGGCCATTCGCCGGCTTGAAGGTCAAGGAATAGCTGTTTCGGGTATAGGTGTAGTTCACGACCGTGCTGCCGTCTCCGGCCAGAAGAACGGACTGGGCTGATGGTGCGGTGAATCCCGTGATGCTCAGCGGAGAAGGCGTGACGCGGCTTCCCGTGGTACCCGTCGGGGTTTCGGTCGACGAGAGCGTGGTGCCGCTGTCGCTCACGTTCTTCAGGTAGTGCCGGACGGTATATCCCACGGTGCCCGGCGTCCACTTGGCATGGACCGCGGAATTGGTGGCCGGCATCGTCGTGGCGGTGAACGCCTGCAGGAAGGTGCCGTTATCGGCATACCAGCCGCCGAAGACGTAGCCGGGCCGGACGGGAGTCGGCAGGCTGATGGGGGTGCGATAGGCCGCGCCGAGGCTCGACAGGTTGTTGCCGCCATTCGTGTTGAAGTTCACGACATAGCTGCTCTTCAGGTTGTCCCAGACGAGGGTGAAGGTTCTGGAGATCGGAGCGGATGTGAATACGAGCGGGGCCGTCGTCCAGGTCACTTCCAGGGTCGCCGTCGCGATATCCGTGCCCGTCGGCGGCGTGATGGTGATCGCGCCGGTATCGCTGACGGAGAAGACCTTGTCCGTATCGTTCTTGATCAGGAACGTGAATTGCGATGCATCGCATTGCTGGTCGGCCAGCTCGCCGGTCTTGAAGTCCATCTGGGACATCACATATGCGGAAGACGGGATGCTATAGCTCGGGGTCGTTCCCTTGAGGAGGATGTCGTCGGTCTGGTCCGTCAAATCATAGCCGAAGTCGGTGGTGTAGTATTGCGATCCGGCGGACCAGAGGGGCCAGGTATTGCCGTAGAGTTCCTTGCTGTAGCTGACGAGTTTGTCGCCCGCCTGGGCCTCGAAGCCGATGGACAGGTAGATGCCCACTTCCATGAAGCATCCGCCGGCATACTCCGAGGTCGTCATCTTGTTCGCATATTCCAGGTGATAGTACAGGAAACCCCAGATCTGCCAGTAGGCTCCCACCTCTGCGGAAACCCCGATCGAGTCCAGGGACGTGTCGAAGAGTCCCACCGCGAGCGTCAGCTTGATGCCGGCCCGTATCGCCAGGGTGCCCATGGCGTAGGTCGTGAACCGGTAGTTCGTGTCGACGAGATCCGCTTTCCCATAATTGATGCTCATCTTCGCGAGGCTGAACAGGAAGCCGAAGCGAGTGGCCTTCTCATACTCGAACTCCGTGCCCAGGACGATATCGGCATCCAGGGAGACCACGAATTCGGTCTTGAGGGAGTATGCGAAGATATGCAGAGGGTCGATGCCCCCCTTGAGCTCGCAGATCTTGACGCTGAACAGCGGGAAGAATTCGTGCTCGATGCCCATGATCTGCTGGTACATCTCGTACAGGGCCTGGACTTTCTGGCTCTTCTCCCCTGTGCCGTATTCAACGGAATCCTGGAGGTTCTTGATGGTTTCGGTGATGTTCAGCGTGTCCTTTAAGCCTGTATTGTCCTTCGCGTACAGGTTCACCTTCACGGACAGGTAGGTATAGCTGTACACGTCGATGCTGGCTATGATCTGGATGTCCAGGATCTTGAGGCCCTTCTTGATGGTCTTGGAAGCGACGTTGGTTTCCACCTTGAACTCTTCCACGAAGACGCCGGTGATACGGATCATCATCTTGTCGCCGATATCGACGACACAGGTGACCGAGACCATGCAGCGGAGGCCGGAACCGGTCCAGTGCTTGAGGGTGCTGCTGATGGCCGCCTGGACACTGATCTGCGGGGCACTGGCGAGGAGTTCCGCATTGGCCGGAAGGACTTCGGTGTGGAAGTCCTGGATGCCGACCGCTTCGCAGACCTCTGACCGGATGCTCTCGTCCACGTTCGCGAGGCGAGCCAGATAGGCCGCGGCGGACTCGGCGAACCCGCTGTTCAGGACGTCCTGCTCGAGTTCCTGGCTCACTTCCTCGAGATCGAGGTTTTCCGAGAGGTCCTCGTAGGAGAGTTCCTGCGATAGGGAGATCTCCATATAGGAGCCGTAGTCTTCTTCGCTCGAGTCCGCGTACGCGATGACGATGTAGCTGCCGAACCGTTCCACGCCTGTGATCTTCACGTAGATCAGGGAGTCGGCATTCTTCAGGGCGTCGCTGTCGGCATAGAGGATGATGTAGTCCCCGATGTCGATGGTCGTCGCCGATCCCAGTCCGAAGTCCTCGAGGTCGAAGTCCGTGAAATCCGCGGGGTCGGTGTAGGTCATCTTCTCGATGGGCAGGGTGAGTGAGTGATTGCCCGCATCCCCGTCCGCATCGTCGGACAGCCTGACCGGAATGAGGTCGGGCGTGAACAGGATCTCTTCCGGATCCGCCGCCATGAATTCGACCGTCTGCGTCGCCGCGTCGACCGCGGTCACGGTCACGTAGCTGATCAATTCGTCGGAATAGTCCTGTCCGGCAACCCGATCGGCGGGCTTCGTGCCTTCGTAGATGGCCAGCTGGTCGCCGACGGCCAGAGCGAGGGCCCCCGTGTAGTGGAAGGAGCCGGAAAGCGGCCCGTCGGAGGCGGAGGAGGTGTTCACGAACAGCGGCACGGAAAGCCTTTTCGTCGATAGCCCGCTCTGGACGATCCGGCTGATGTCCCCGGTCGGGACATAGCGGAGGTCTTCATTCAACGGCACCTTCAGGACCGGTTCGCCCAGCTGGACGGTCCAGTTGAACGTGCGGATGTTGCTCGCCTCGTCTTCAAAGGCCAGTTCGTCGCTGGCGAGGGTCAGCGAATAGGAGCACCCGTTGGTGTAGCCTTCCGTTGCGGTGACCGTGTAGCGCCCGTCGCCGCCCGTCACCGTGATGCCGTCGAAATTCTCCCCCTGTTCGGTGATGGCTTCGAACACGATGGCCTGCTTCACCTCGAGGGACGACAGGCTCGAGATGGACGACAGGATGGTGAACGAGAAGTCCCGGGTCACGTCCATGACGCTGGCCACGGTGTTCTCGTCGGACTCGAATGGGGACGCCCCGCCGATATAGTCGGCATAGAGGTCGAGGTTCGATGCGACCTTGGTCGTCGCGTAGACCTCGTTCTCGAAGGTTCCGTTGTCCGTGTACCAGCCGCTGAAGATGCTTTGCGGCTTCAGAGGAGTGGGCAGCGCACCCAGGGCGTGCCCTTCCGCGACCCGGCGCGAAGACAGGGTGTTGCCGCCGTTCGTATGGAAGGTGACCCTGTAGCGGGTCGTGGCATCGTCGGGGTTCTGCACGTCCGGCGTCGGAGTCGGCTCTGCCGCGTCGGTGACCTGCGCGGTCGGGCTCGGACCCTTGGTCGGAGTCGCATCCGGGCCCTGGGTGACCTGCACCGTCGGCGTCGGACCCGCCGTCGGGCTCGGCGGTGTCCCGTTGAAGAGCACGACCGCCACGCCGATCCCGCTGATGGCCAGAACCGTGACCAGTATGGATACCAATGTGGTACTGAGTGCCTTTTTCATGATGCCCTCCTGGGTCGCCGGTTTGGTACCGGGTACGTTTTCGGAATACGTTTCCGGAATACGTCTTCGGAACGGGGCAAAAAGAAGACGGCAACCGGTCGCACAGATTGCCGTCTTCCCCGCAGCGGGATATCTTCTTCAGCAACTGGCTGCCATCGCACTCCGAAGGCCCTCTAGCTTTGCGCCTCCGG
>CAXNDY010000189.1:0-3713 GCA_964201095.1 Saccharofermentanales bacterium | reverse complement strand
GGATGCCGTATAATCCGCAGTAGCCGGGAAACCCCCGCTCCAAAGGAGACTTCGCCATGCAGACCATGGGACTCAACCGCATCCGCGAGGAATATCTGTCCTTCTTCGAGTCGAAAGGGCATCTGCGTTTGCCAAGCTTTCCGCTGGTGCCGAAGAACGACCCCTCGATTCTGCTGATCAATGCCGGGATGACCCCTCTGAAGCCATATTTCACCGGCGCGGAGATCCCTCCCGCCAACCGGATCGCCACCTGCCAGAAATGCATCCGCACACCCGACATCGAGCGTGTCGGAAAGACAGCCCGCCACGGCACCTATTTCGAGATGCTCGGAAATTTCTCCTTCGGCGATTACTTCAAGAAGGAGGTCATCCCGTGGGCCTGGGAGTTCTGCACGAAGACGATGGGACTTCCACCTGAATACCTTCACGTCACCGTCTATCTCGACGACGATGAGGCGCACGACATCTGGCTCAAGGACGTCGGCGTCCCGCTCGACCATATCTCCCGACTCGGCAAGGCGGACAACTTCTGGGAACATGGCACCGGTCCATGCGGTCCCTGCTCCGAGATCTATTTCGACCGCGGTCCCGAGAGAGGTTGCGGTTCCGCGGACTGTAAACCCGGCTGCGATTGCGACCGCTTCGTCGAGTTCTGGAATCTCGTCTTCACGCAGTTCAACAAGGAGGAGGACGGCACCTACGTCCCGCTCGCCAAGAAGAACATCGACACCGGAATGGGGCTCGAACGGCTCGCCTGCATCCTCCAGGGCGTCGACAACCTCTTCGAGGTCGATACGATCCGCGCGATCCTCGATGCCGTCTGCACGCGGACCGGCGTGCGATACGGCGCAGACCCGAAGAACGACGTCGCCATCCGCGTCATCACGGACCACATCCGCAGTACGTCCATGATGATCGCCGACGGCATCATCCCCTCGAACGAAGGCCGCGGATATGTCCTCCGCCGTCTGCTGCGCCGCGCGGCCCGTTTCGGACGCATGCTCGGCGTGGAGGGAACGTTCCTGCACGAAATCGCTTCGGTCGTCGTCGCCGAGTCCGCCCAGGCCTACCCGGAACTCGCCGTCAAGAAGGACTACCTCCGTCGCGTGATCCGGGTCGAGGAGGAACGTTTCGCCGAAACCGTCCTTCAGGGCCTCGGCATCCTCGCCCAGCACATGGAGGAGGCGCGCGCCCGAGGGGGGCGAGTGCTGCTCGGCACGGACGTCTTCCAGCTCCACGACACCTACGGCTTCCCGCTGGACCTCACCCGCGAGATCGCCGCCGAGAACGGGTTCGACATCGACGAGGAAGGATTCCGCACCGAGATGGAGGCGCAGAAGCGCAAGGCCCGCGAGGCGCTGAAGAAGAGCGGTTCGGCCTGGGGGGCCGATGCGCTTCCACAGGGACTCGCTCCGGGTTTCCGCACGGTCTTCCGCGGGTACGATGGACTTTCGCTCGAAGCCACCGCCGTCTTCCTGGTCCGTCCGGGCGAAGCCGGGGACGGCGCTTCCGTGTTGGAGTGCGCGAATGTAGGCGACCGCGTCGTCGCCATCTTCGACGAGACGCCCTTCTACGCCGAATCCGGAGGTCAGAACGGGGATTCCGGCACGATCCGCAAGGACGGTTTCTCCGCCATCGTCGAGGACACGCGCAAGACGCCCGACGGCAAGTTCCTCCATACGATGCTCGTCACGGAGGGGACGCTGTGCATGGGCGACCGCGCGACGCTGACCGTGGACGCCTTGCGCCGTCGCGCCATCGCCGCGAACCACACCTCCACGCATCTCCTGCACCGCGTGCTCCGGGACGTTCTCGGCCCGCACGTGTCCCAGTCCGGATCGCTCGTCACGGCCGACCGCCTCCGCTTCGACTTCACCCACTTCCAGCCGATGACCCAGACCGAGAAGGAAGAGGTCGAGCGGCGCGTCAACCGTGCGATCCTCGCCGACCTGCCGGTCTCCACCGAGGAGATGAGTCTCGAGGCGGCGCGCGGGACCGGGGCCATGGCTCTCTTCGACGAGAAATACGGGGATTCCGTCCGTGTCGTGCGCGCCGGTGACTTCAGTCAGGAACTCTGCGGGGGCACTCACCTTGCGAGGACCTCCGAAGCCTGCCTGTTCCGCATCCTGTCCGAGACCGGCGTGGCGGCCGGAATCCGTCGCGTCGAGGCGACGACGGGAGATGCCGCCATGGAATCCGACGAAGCGGACCGGCGTCTGATCCGCGACGTCGCCGCCGTACTGAAGAGTCCGCCCGGCGATCTGCTGCGCCGCGCGCAGCAGGCGCAGGACGATGCGCGCGCGCTCGAGCGGCGGATCGAGGAGCTGACCACGAAACTCGCTGTCAGCCACGCCGGATCCCTGGCCGAACAGGCGCGCGAAGTCGGTGGGTTGAAGCTCCTGTTCGCCCGGGTCGAGGCCCACGATGCCGACGCCCTCCGCGTCGCGGCCGACGGCCTTCGTCAGGTGCTCGGTCCCTCTATCCTCGTTCTTGCGGCCGTGACCGACGACCGGATCTCGTTCGTGGCGATGGCCTCCCCGGAAGCGGTCGGCAAGGGCGCCCATGCGGGCAACATCCTCAAGGAAGCGGCGAAGGTGGCCGGCGGTGGCGGCGGCGGCAGGCCCGACATGGCCCAGGCCGGCGGCAAGGACCCGTCGAAGCTCGCGGCAGCGCTCGAGATGGCCGAGAAGACCGCATTGGCGCAGATCGGAGCCTGAAATGGAAG
Organism: Saccharofermentanales bacterium; assembly: GCA_964201095.1. GTDB lineage: Bacteria > Bacillota > Clostridia > Saccharofermentanales > UBA5734 > CAILLO01. Next base: position 988 of record CAXNDY010000189.1, on the reverse strand, counting down.
ACTGCCTCTTCTGCCGCATCGTCCGCGGGGAGATTCCCTCGGATCGCGTCTATGAAGACGAGGATTTCATCGTGTTCCACGATATCCACCCGGTCGCGCCGGTCCATGTCCTCCTGGTGCCGAAGCGCCATTTCGCCGATGTGCTCGATCTGGGCCGCGGTTCCGAAGGACCTGCCGTAGCGGCAGCGCTGGCCCGCGCCCTACCGTCGGTCGCGGCGGCCGTCGGTCTCCCCGACGGCGGGTTCCGACTGCTGACCAACTGCGGCGAAGAGGCGGGCCAGACCGTCCTCCACCTCCACTGGCACCTTCTCGGCGGAAAGACCCTGGGTCCCCGGATCCTATAGGCCTGGGAAGTATAAATCCAAGCCGAACTTCCTGTTGACACGAATGAACGGTGTTCATATAATGTGAACATCGTTCATATTTCTCTTCAACAAGGAGGTTCGTAACATGACACTGGAATCCACCCTTGCCGCTCCTCCCGTGGAGACGGCCCCCGCACAGAAGAAGTTCCGACTCGGCTGGGTCCTCGCCCTCTATCTGCTCGGCATCTTCATGGGTGCGATCGATACCGGCATCGTCTCGCCGGCCCGCACCCTGATCCAGTCCGCGCTGAACGTCGATGGCCAGACCGGCATCTGGATGATCACCATCTATACGCTCGCCTACGCCGCCATCATCCCCATCTCCGGCAAACTGGCCGACCGCTACGGACGCAAGGTCGTCTACCTGACCAGCATCGGTCTCTTCGGACTCGGTTCCCTGATCTGCGCGCTGTCGGCGAGCACAGGGCTCTTCAGCGTCCTCCTCGTCGGTCGGGTGGTGCAAGCCATCGGCGGCGGCGGCATCATCCCCGTAGCAACCGCGGAATTCGGAACGACCTTCCCTGAAAACCGCCGAGGGCTCGCCCTCGGGCTCGTCGGAGGCGTCTACGGCATCGCCAACATCATCGGCTCCTCGGCCGGCAGCGCGATCCTCGACATCTTCG
>CAXNDY010000188.1:0-3718 GCA_964201095.1 Saccharofermentanales bacterium | reverse complement strand
CTGAAGGACAAAGGCAGCATCGAAATCTCGACATATCGCCCGGATATGAGCGTTGCGATTTCGCTTGAAAGAAGATACGCATTCGAGCCGGTTATATACAGGTCCACGTTTCTCTTGATATGCAGGCTATCGACGACTCTTGGGAAATCCTTGACTTGCTGGATCTCATCGAGAAAAACATAGTTCATTCCACCTTCCTTCAGGCGATCCTTGATATGACCATGAAGCATTGCAGGATCGCGCAGATGGAAGAAATCGAAGTCTTCCAGATCGACCGTGATGATCCTATCCTCTGCAACTCCTTGTTCCCGGAGGTAATCCTGGTAGATCTCCATCAACGTGGACTTTCCACATCTGCGGACCCCGGTAACGATTTTGATCAGTCGCTTGTCTCTGAGCGCAATCAGCTTGTCAAGATATTCCCTTCTTGCGATACGCTGGACGATCATGATCAATCCCACCTCCTCGAGTAAGTATTGTATGAATATATCCCAAAAATGTCGATGTCGCAATGCTAAATGGATAAAACATCCCAAAACTCTTGGCTGGAAGCCGACCGCCATCTCCTCTCCAGTGGTAGAATCGAATCAGAGCCGTTGGCAACCCTGGAGCCGAACGATCCTTGCACCAGAGCGAAAAGGAGAAGCTCATGAGCAAGCTGAAAGGATTCTGGAGCAGACAGAAGAAGCCGGGTTACATCGACAACAAGCAGAAATTCCAGCTCGCTTTTCCCCAGATGCCTCTGGCGATCAGCAACGGACTGATCCACAGCGCCTACATCAAGTTCTACACGGACATCGTGGGGCTCGACATCCAGTATGTCGGCATCATCTGGATGCTGTTCGGGATCTGGAACGCCGTGAACGATCCGCTGATGGGGGTCTTCATCGACCGGTTCGGCTACAAGCCGAAGCGTGGCAAGTTCACCTACCTGCTCCGGGTCACCGCACCGGTGACCGTTCTGGCCTCCGCGGTCATGCTCTACGCCCAGCCGGACTGGCCCACCTGGCTGATCTTCGGCTTCCTGACCGTCCTGCTGTTCGTCTTCGACACGACGCAGACCGGGTATGCCATATCCTACGGGAACTACGTCCTCGTCTCGGCACCCACGAGCGAGGAGCGGCTGGACGTCTCCGTCGTCACCATGTACGCCGGCCAGCTCGGCGCGTTCCTCTCCATGATCATCCCGACGCTGCTGCTGGTGGGGGACGTCGACCGGACCCTGGTCGTCGTGCTGTTCACGGTCGTGATCCTGATCAACTCGCTTCTCTACTTCCTGGCTCTTCGACCCCTGAAGGAGTCGCCCGAGATGTTCCAAAACCTCCGGACGGAGCAGGGGAAGCTCGTGGAGCAGCTGCGGGGGGACGCCCGGTCCCTCGTCCGGTCCAAGGCCTTCGTAGCCTATCTCGCCTACCAGATCGTAGGCAGGGGCGCGACGGTGATCCTGTTCACGCAGCTCCTGTATATGGCCGACCACGTCCTCGGGATGAAGGGAGTCCAGACCACCCTGCTCGACGTGGTTCCGGGCCTGGTGATGTTCCTGTTCCTCCCCCTGTATCCGAAGCTGAGCCGGATCTTCGGCATGCGCAACACGATCCTCCTCGCCTCCGTCCCACTGGGTCTGTCCTACATGTCCCTGTATTTCGCGAACGGCTTCTGGCCGGCCATGTTCGTCTATATCGGGATCATCGTGTTCACGAACGTGGGCAGCGTGGTCGGCGGGCCCTTGTTCGGGGCCATCATCGACGAGGACGAACGGAGGACGGGCGTCCGGAAGGCGGGGCTCTTCACGGGCATGAACGCCCTCCTGACCATCCCGGTCGGCGGCCTGCACACGGTGGTCTTCACTTCGCTCCTCGCCTTCTATGGATTTACAAGCGGGGCCGAAGTGCAGACGGAAGCTGCGATCCAGGGCATCCGGGTGGCCTCCTCGCTCCTGCCGGGGGTCCTGATCCTGCTCGGCATCATCCCCCTGTTCTTCCTCCCGATCGGCAAGAAGGCCGAGAAGGAGCTGTCCGACTTCTCGGAACGGATGCACCGCGGGAACCGGGAGAATTCGGCCCGTCGGACTTCGTGGGACGCGGAAGGCACGTTCTTTTCGCGGCGCGCCTCGCTGGGGAAGGCCTGGGTCGTCGACCTGCACGGCGCCTCCTCCGCGGAGAAGCTCTTCATGCGGACCTTCCAGGGGATGGTCAACAGAAGGGAAGCGCGGCTGTATCTGATCGATTCCGACCATGCGGAGTTCGGCGCCGCGGACCGGTTCTGGATCGAGGAGTACGAGCGGCAGGGCTGGGTGGAGATCGCGGGCCGACCCACCCTGGAGGAGGCGCTGGAGCGGTTCGGTCCGGAACTCCGGGGCTACGTGACCGCGACGGAGAAGGAGCCCTGGTCCATCCACGCGGCGGCGGTGGTGGCCATGTTGAACGACGGCGTCGTCGCGCCGGACGACGTGGCCCTTCGTTTGAAGCGGCTCGGCTGGCGCGAGCTGGAGGACGTGCGCGGGAGATGGACCGATGCCGTCTCCGCGTTTCGTGACATGGTGGATCTGCATGGAAAGGAGCTGGCGTATCCCGGATTGGCACTGGTCCGACCCGGCGAGAACCTCTGGGACTTCCTCCTGCAGCAGCAGATCATGCCGGTGTTCTCGAGGCCCAAGCACGACACCTGGGAGGGCGTGGCGAAGATCATGGACGCCTATCCGGGCCAGCGGATCCTGTACGGCTACGTCTCCGACGACACGGTGGAAGAGGAGATCGCCGTGGAACGGGCGTCGGCATCCGGCAAGTACCTGGTTCCGACGCATCAGGTGAGCAACCTCTCGTTCCACTCGGCCGTCCTGGGCGACTCCGCACTGCTTCCGGTCGAGCAGCGGGTCGAGGAGCGGGACGAGGAGCGGGTCGAGGAGCGGGACGAGCAGCGGGTCGCGCAGCCGATTCCCGCAAGGGATCACACGAAGGTCGACATCGTGCTCGCGATCACGGACGGGGACAACCTGCAGGTGCCCATCCTGCAGTATCCTTTGCCCGGTTTCTGGAATTCGAAACGTCGCGGCAGCCTGCCCCTGGGCTGGAGCATGGGCGTCAGCCTGTCGACCCTGGCCCCCGGGATCTGGGAATACTACCGCAGGACGCTGAAGCCCAGCGACGAGATCGTGTCCATCATGGGGATTGCCTATGTACACGCCTCCACGCTCCCCGATCCGGAACGGTATTTCGTCGACAGCTTCTCCTCCATGAAGGACATGGGTCTCCATACCCTGTGGTCGCTCGACAGTTCCCTGACCATCACGGACGAACCGCTGTGGGACGTGCTCGAGAAGGCGCCGTCGCGCGAGGTGCTGAAGGGGGTTCTCGTCGGATATGGTCCCAGCGTGGATAGGGCGTTCCGCAGAGAGACGGGTACGCCGGTCCTGATCCCCCTGAACGGGTATTCCGAGGACGCGGAGCGGCTCAAGGAGCGCATCGAGGCCATCCTGGCGCTGGACCCGGCGGACCGCTCTCCCGTCTACTTCCTGATGGCGACCAATTGGAGCACGAACGCCGAGGAGCTGTGCAGGGTATTGAAACCGCTGGAGGACAAAGGCGTCAGGTTCCTCACACCATCGCAGGCGCTGGCGATGCTGCCGGACATCCGGGGTCTGGCCCGGTCGTCGGTCAACGCGACGGCTCCTCCCGGCCAGTGCCTGCCCGTGGGTTCCGTCGCACAGTTCGGGTCGCCC